>CAZULX010000253.1:0-4795 GCA_964621335.1 uncultured Streptomycetaceae bacterium | reverse complement strand
CGCCGCGCATGGCCGACGTGCTGCGCGAGATCGCGGCGGGCAACCCCGTCATCGTGCTCCAGAACTACAGCACGTGGCCCATTCTCAAGTTCTGGCATTACGCGGTCGCGATCGGATTCGACGCGGTGAGCGGTACAGTACAGCTGCGCTCGGGCGAGGAGGAGAGGCTGTCCATACCGCTCGGCATCTTCGAGTACACGTGGAAGGACGGCGGCAACTGGGCGATGGTCGTCGTGCCTCCCGACCGCATCCCGGCCACGGCGGACCGGGCGCGCTACTTCGATTCGATCGCGGCGCTGGAGCGCGCCGGCCAGCCCGCGGCCGCGGCGGTCGCCTACGAGCAGTTTCTCACGCGCTGGCCCGACGACCTCGGTGCGAGCGTCGGGCTCGCCAATGCCTATTACGCCATCGGTCACCTGGAGCGAACCGAGGATGCGCTGCGCAGGGCGCTCGACAGGCACCCCGATTCGGTCGTGGTCCTGAACAATCTCGCGCACACCCTCTCGGAGAGAGGCCGCAGCAAGGAAGCGCTCGAGCTGATCGAGCGCGCCGCCGCCGACGGCCCCCACGCCAAAACTGTGAGTGAGACGCGGGCGCTCATCCTGCAGCGGCTCGCGCAGTGACCCCGGGTTAGAATCGGCGCGTGAGCTCGGAACACGCAGCGCTCCTCAAAGACAGCGTCACCGATTTCGCCAAGCGCGGAACCGACATCGCGCGCGTGCGCGCCCTGCGCGGATCGGCGCAGGAATTCGACCGCGCGGTGTGGCGGCAGATGGCCGATCTCGGCTGGCTCGGCGTCGCGATACCCGAGACCTACGGCGGCATGGGTCTCGGCCTCACCGAGGCCGCGATCGTCGCCGAAGGCCTCGCGCGCGTGCTCGCGCCGGAGCCTTATACCGCGTCGGCAGTGCTCGCGGCCGGTGCGCTCGCCGCGTGCGACAACGAAGGTCTCAAGGCCGAGATCCTGCCGGCGCTGGTCGGCGGCGGCACGGTGCTCGCGCTGGCATGGCAGGAGATCGCCGGCGCAGTCGATGCCTCCCACGTCGCGGCCCGGGCGACGCCGTTCGAAGGCGGTTCGCGGCTGAACGGCACCAAGCGCTACGTCCCGGGCGCCGCGGGCGCCGATGTCTACCTCGTCGCCGCGCAATCCGATTCGGGCCTCGTGCTCGCCTGCGTCGATCGCGGCGCCTCGGGCGTCGAGCTCGAGCTCCAGCCGCTCGCCGACGGTCGCCACTTCGGCACGCTTACGCTTCGGGACGCGGTGGTTCCCCGCGAGCGCATCGCGGCGACGGGCGCGGCTGCCGCGGCGGCGCTCGCGCGCGCGCTCGATCACGCCACCGCGCTCGCGAGCGCCGAGCTCTACGGCGTCATGAGCCGCGTGCTCGAGATGAGCGTCGACTACATGAAGACGCGCGTTCAGTTCGGGCGCCCGATCGGGAGCTTCCAGGCGCTCCAGCACCGCGCCGTCGATCTCTATATTCAGCGCGAGCTCGCTTCAGCGGTGCTCGAGGAGAGCCTGCGCGAGCTCGACGGCGATCCGCCCGCGGCCCGCCGGCAGGCGATCGCGAGCCGGTTGAAGGCGCGCTGCTCGGATGCGGGCGTGCGTATCGCGCGGGAGGCGATACAGATCCACGGCGCCATCGGCTTCACCGACGAGTACGACGCCGGGCTCTATCTCAAGCGCGCGCTGGTGCTCGCCGCGTGGCTCGGCAACGCGGCTCAACACCGCAGGCGCTACGCCGCGCTCGCGCTCGCGAAAAACTGAGCCTGGACTGCGAGGAACGACGTGACGAAACAATCGCCTGACACGCCCGTGAGCCGCGACTACAACGCGCTTTCCGACGACGATTTCCGGAGCGAAGTGCGCGCCTTCATAGAAAGTCGCTATCCGCCCGAGCTGCGATTTCTGCCGCGGCGCGTGCGCATGGACGAGATCCGGGGCTGGTGGGCGACGCTCTACGCGGAAGGCTGGATCGCGCCCAACTGGCCAAGCGAATGGGGCGGTATGGGCCTCGACGCCGGCAAGATGGTGATCTACCTCGAAGAGCTCGAGCGCCACGGCGTCATGCGCGCGGCCGATCAGGGCATTACGCAGGTGGGTCCGATCCTCATGAAGTACGGGACCGAGGCGCAGAAGTCGCACTACCTGCCGCGCACCGCATCGGGCGAGATCATCTGGGCGCAAGGTTATTCGGAGCCCGGGGCGGGCTCCGATCTCGCGAACCTCCAGACCTCAGCGGTGATCGACGGCGATGCGTTCCTCGTGAACGGCCAGAAGATCTGGACTTCATTCGCCCAGGAGGCCACCCACATTTATCTCCTCGTGCGCACCGACAAGGAAGCGAAGAAGCAGAAAGGCATCAGCTTTCTGCTGGTCGACCTGAAGACCCCCGGCATCACGATACGCCCGATCCGCAACATCGCCGGGCACGACGAGTTCTGCGAGGTCTTCTTCGACAACGTGCGCGTTCCGCGCGAGGCGCTGGTCGGCGATCTCAACGACGGCTGGACGGTGGCGAAAGCGCTGCTCGGGTTCGAGCGCCTCAACATCGGCAGCCCCCGCCGGCCGCAGTACGCCCTCACGCGGCTCGAGCTGCTGGCGCGCTCGAAAGGCCTTTTCGACGACGCCGGCTTCGTCGACCGCTACACCGCCATCAAGCTCGACCTGGAAGACCTCGCATCGCTCTACGCCCGCTACGTCGCGCAGGTGAAGCGCGGAGAGCCGCTCGGGCACGACGTCTCGCAGCTCAAGATATGGGCCATGGAGACGTGGCAGCGCCTGACCGAGCTGCTGGTCGAGACCGGCGCGGAGGACGGCGTGATCGAAGGGGCTCACGATTTCGCCGGCGCCGAGATCGATTTCCTCGCGCCTTTCTACTACGCGCGCCCGGGGACGATCTACGGCGGCTCGAGCGAAATCCAGCGCAACATCCTCTCGAAATACGTGCTCGAGCTGCCTTCGTAGGGAATGCTTGTAGGGAGCCGAGCGGCCGGTGCGCCATTGCGCACCTCCCGCATTACGGTTTGCCCGACCGACGCTCGAGGCGCCGCGCAAAAACGGTCATCTCTTTCGCGGCCTGCTTGTCGCCTTTGCGCTCGGCGACCGCGATGCCTTCGCGATATGCGGCGAGCGCTTCATCGGGCGCACCGCTCGCCTCCAGCGCGCGCCCGAGGAGCTTCCACGCGGCGGAGTACGCGGGGTCGTGACTTACCGCCGCGCGCAGGTGCCCGGCGGCGGAGGCAGCGTCGCCGGCCTTCAGATATTCGTTGCCGAGGCTGAACCGCAGCAGCGCGCCGTCACGGCCCGCGTCCAGCATCTTGAGAAGGTTTGCGAGTGGAGTGCCGGGCATGGGATCGACCGCGCTGGGGGACCGTGCCGATTGAAACTTTGGGGGCACGGCTTCATGATAGCACCGTGACCAAGGCCGTTTCCCACGCAGGCCGGCCGGGCGCGAGCCGCGCGAAGAAAAAATCTGCGGCCGTGAAAGGTCTCACCGCGCGCTCACCCGAACCCGCGCCATACGGGCTTTCAGCGCCGAACAAGGCGACACTCGACAAGCTCGCGCGCCTCGGCATCACGCAGGCCTTCGATCTCGTCCTGCACCTTCCGCTGCGCTACGACGACGAGACGCGTATCTACCCGATCAACGAGGCGCCTCCCGGCCATCCCGTGCTGGTCGAAGGCCGCGTGGTCGAATCCGACGTGAAATACCGCCCGCGGCGCCAGCTCGTCTGCCATATCGAGGACGGCAGCGGTGTCCTTACGCTGCGTTTCCTGCACTTCTATCCGAGTCAGTTGAAGCAGCTCGCTCCCGGAGCGCGGGTGCGGGTGTTCGGAGAAATGCGGCAGGGATTCTTCGGCGCCGAAATCGTGCACCCCAGATACAAAGTCGTGCGCGAGAACGCGCCCGTGCCCAAAGCGCTGACGCCGGTATACCCGACGACGGCGGGGCTTGCACAGGACGCACTGAGGCGCCTGATCGAGCAGGCGCTCGCGGATTGCGATCTCGCCGATACGCTGCCCGCCGGCGCCGTCGCGGCCTTGCGCCTTCCGTCTTTCAGCGACGCGGTGCTTTTTCTGCACAATCCGCCTCCCGACGTGAGCCAGGACGATCTGCAGGCGCGGCGTCACCCCGCTTGGCGGCGCGTGAAGTTCGACGAGCTCCTCGCGCAGCAGCTTTCGATGCGGGTGCACTATCGCCTGCGCAAAGCGTCGGGCGCGCCGCCGCTCGCGCCCAGACGCACTCTGACGAAACGGCTCGCGGCCGCGCTGCCCTTCGCGCTCACGGCAGCGCAAAAGCGCACGTTCGCCGAAATCGAGCGCGATCTCGCACAGCCGCACCCAATGCAGCGTTTGCTCCAGGGCGACGTCGGCAGCGGCAAGACGATCGTCGCCGCGCTCGCCGCACTGCAGGCGGTCGAGAACGGCGCGCAGGTGGGCGTGTTGGCGCCCACCGAAATCCTCGCCGAGCAGCACTACCGCAAGTTCTCCGAATGGCTGACGCCGCTCGGCGTCAGCGTGTCGTGGGTCGCAGGCGGCATGCGTAAGCGCGAGAAGGCCGAGGCGCTCGCGGCGATCACCGACGGGACGACGCAGGTTGCGGTAGGCACTCACGCGCTCTTCCAGGAGGAAGTGCGTTTCCATGCGCTCGGTTTGGCGATCGTCGACGAGCAGCACCGCTTCGGCGTGCACCAGCGCCTCGCGCTGCGCATGAAAGGCACGCGCGCCGGCGGCGGCGCGCAGCCGCACCAGCTCATGATGAGCGCGACGCCGATCCCGCGCACGCTCGCGATG
>CAZULX010000252.1:0-6155 GCA_964621335.1 uncultured Streptomycetaceae bacterium | reverse complement strand
CGCGTTCGTCATTTCGAGCAGGAATTTCTGCATGTCCCACGCGCCGGTCGGACAGCGCTCGGCGCACAGGCCGCAGTGCAGGCACACGTCTTCGTCTTTCGCCATGATGCGGCCGGTCTTGAGGCCGTCGGCGATGTAGAGGTCCTGGTCGGGGTGCACCGAAGGGGCCATGAGCCTCGTTCGCAACTCGGCCTCCTCGCCGTTCTCGGTGAACGTGATGCAGTCCATCGGGCAGATGTCGACGCACGCGTCGCACTCGATGCATAGACGCGGCGTGAACACCGTCTGCACGTCGCAGTTCAAGCAGCGCTGCGCTTCCGCGTAGCCGGTCTTGGGGTCGAAGCCGAGCTCGACTTCGACCTTGATGTCCCGCAGCGTCACTTTCTTGTCGCGCCACGGCACCGCGTAGCGCAGCTCGGCGGAGATCGCGTTGTCGTAGCTCCACTCGTGTATGCCCATTTTCTGGGACATGAGGTTGGTGAGCGGGTCGGGACGCTCGGTCAAGTCTTCGCCGTTCAGCATCTTGTCGATCGACACCGCCGCGTCGTGGCCGTGCGCGACGGCCCAGATGATGTTCTTGGGGCCGAAAGCGGCGTCACCGCCGAAGAAGATTTTCGGGTTCGTCGACCGGAAAGTCACTTTGTCGACGACCGGCATCCCCCACTTGTCGAACTCGATGCCGATGTCGCGCTCGATCCACGGGAATGCGTTCTCCTGGCCGATCGCGACCAGCACGTCGTCGCACTCGACGTGGACGTCGGGCTCGCCCGTGGGGACGAGATCGCGGCGGCCTTTCGCGTCGTAGGTCGCCTTGACCTTCTCGAAAATCATTCCGCTGAGCTTGCCGTTCTCGACCTTGAAAGATTTCGGGACGAGGTAGTTCAGGATGGGGATGCCTTCGTGGGTCGCATCCTCTTTTTCCCACGGCGAGGCTTTCATCTCTTCGTAGCCGGAGCGCACGATCACCTTCACGTCCTCGCCGCCGAGGCGTTTCGCCGAGCGGCAGCAGTCCATCGCGGTGTTGCCGCCGCCGAGGATGATCACCCGCTTGCCGATTTTCTCGATGTGGCCGAAGGACACGCTCGAGAGCCAGTCGATTCCGATGTGGATGTTCGCCGCGCCTTCCCGGCGTCCCGGCACGTCGATGTCGCGGCCGCGCGGTGCGCCGGTGCCGACGAATATCGCGTCGTAGTTTTGCGCGAGCAGTGCTTTCAGGCTGTCGATGTTCTCGCCCGCGCGAAAATTCACGCCGAGCTCGAGGATGTATCCGACTTCCTCGTCGATCACCGACTCGGGCAGGCGGAAGCGCGGGATCTGCGTGCGGATCATGCCGCCCGCGCGCTTGTCGCCGTCGTAGACGGTGACGTCGTAACCAAGGGGCGCGAGATCGCGCGCGACCGTGAGGGAGGCAGGACCTGCGCCGACGAGCGCGATGCGCTTACCGTTCTTGTGCGCGGGCGCTTTCGGGAGAAAAGGGCGGATGTCGTCCTTGTTGTCGGCCGCGACGCGCTTCAGCCGGCAGATCGCGACAGGCTCGGGTTTCTCCGCGTTCGCTTCTTCGACGCGGCCTCGACGGCACGCCGGCTCGCACGGCCGGTCGCAAGTGCGACCGAGGATTCCCGGAAAGACGTTTGATTTCCAGTTGACCATGTAGGCCTCGCTGTAGCGGCCCGCGGCGATCAACCGGATGTATTCAGGGACGGGGGTGTGGGCGGGACACGCCCACTGGCAATCGACGACTTTGTGAAAATAGTCGGGGTGCTGGATATCGGTGGGCTTCAAAAATCCTCCGGGACGCCGAGGGTTTGCTCAGCGCCCGTGGACCGTTACCGCGTGCGTGCTAAGCCGTACATGGCGCTATATATAGGGCCGTTATCCTACGCCTTTGGCTCCGGCCTGAAAAGGCCGACTTTTCAACGGCTAGGGAGGATTTCCTCATTACCTGCGCAGCGCGATGAGCGCCAGCACGGCGAGCAGCCCCCCGCCCACCAGGACCATGCTGGTCGTGGACAGGCCGGAGCGTGACAGGCCGATCTCGGCGGGGTCGTGCGGCTGCGCGAGCGATACCGGGTCGCTCGCGGGGAAACTGTCGGCAACGGCGTCGTCGAGCCTGCGATCGACGTCCGAGGCGCGGTCCGAAATTCCAAACTTGTCCTGAATGGCGCTGACTGTCATGGCTCGTCCTCTCTTGGTCTCGTGGTTGCTTGGCCATGGAGTTCTGCAAACCGCGTACCGTTATCGCAGCACGCGAGGCAGGCGGGCGTTGAGGCGCTGCACCGCGCTTTCGAGCTCCTGCACACGCTCGAGCAGCGAGAGGACCACTGCGAGCCCCTGGGTATCGAGCTCGAAATCGTTGCGCAGGCGGCACGCGGCACGCGCCGCGACGATGCAGCGCGCGCCGAAATTCCACTCGGCCGCGGCAGGATCGACAGGCTCGAGTGCGCCGAGGTCGACGAGCTCGCGAAGCTCCGACTCCGCGAGCCCGGAGCACTCCGCGAGCTCGACCAGCGTCACTGCGCCGCGCTCGTCCAGCCAGACCGCTTCAGTGAGCTCGAGTTTCACGGTCGCTCTCCTGTTCGAGGTTTGCGCGAGGATCGAAAGACGACGCTTCCGATAACTGCTGGTACAGCGCTTTCTCGCGCTCGCTCGCGGCAGGCGGCACGACGATCTGCACGATCGCGTACAAGTCGCCTTCCTGACCCGGTTTGGGCAAACCCCGTCCGGCCAGACGCAACTGCTGCCCGGCTTGCGTCCCCGGCCGGATCTTCAGCCGCACCGAGCCGCCCGGCGTCGGGATAGGCACCGAGGCGCCGAGCACGGCTTCCCACGGCGCGAGCGGCAGGTCGAGATAGAGATCGCGCCCGCTGACGCGGAACAGCCGGTGCGGAGCGATCTCGATGTTGAGATAGAGATCGCCGTCGCGCCCGCCGTTCATGCCTTTGCCGCCTTTGCCCGCGAGCCGCAGGCGCTCGCCGTTGCTCACGCCTTTGGGTATGCGCGCCCTGAAAGCGTGCGGCACGCGGTGGAGCCTCCCCTGGGCGTCGTATTCCGGCACCTGGAGGTTGAGATCGAGCATGGTGCCGTCATAGGCCTGCTCGAGCGTGATGCGGGCGGCGACTTCGTAATCCTCGCCGGGTATCGGGATGTCGCGGCGCGCGCGCCCGCCGCGCGACCTGCCGCCCAGGCTCGCGAAGAGGTCGGCCAAGTCGACATCGTCGAAGGAGAAACCACCGCCGCTGAATTGCTGCTCCCAACCCGGCGGCGGGCGAAAATCCTGCCCGGGCTGGAAACTGCCGAGCTGGTCGTACGCGGCGCGCTTCTCGGAGTCTTTCAGCGTTTCGTAGGCCTCCGAGACCTCCTGGAACCTCTCCTTGGCGTCTTTTTCCTTGGAGACGTCGGGGTGGTATTTACGCGCGAGCTTGCGGTACGCCTTCTTGATCGTATCGGCGTCCGCAGACTTGTCTACGCCCAGCGCGGCGTAATAGTCCTTGTACTTCATGAGCTTTCCAGTATTCGCACGGCGCGCATCACGCTTACATGGGCGCTGCGCGCCCCGCGTTCAAGCCTCAGCGTTTGGGCATGTAGAGGTCGGTGATGCTGCCCTCGGCGATCTCCGCCGCGAAGAATATCGTTTCCGAGAGCGTCGGATGCGGGTGGATGGTGAGCCCGATGTCTTCGGCGTCGGCGCCCATTTCGAGCGCGAGCACGGTTTCCGCGATGAGCTCGCCGGCGTTGACGCCGACCATTGCCGCGCCGAGGAGACGGCGGCTCGCCTTGTCGAAAATGAGCTTGGTCATGCCGTCGTCGCGCCCCGAAGCGAGGGCGCGGCCGCTCGCGGCCCAGGGAAACACAGCTTTTTCGTATTCGATGCCCTGTGCGCGCGCATCGGCTTCGCTCAACCCCATCCACGCCACCTCGGGGTCGGTGTAGGCGACCGAAGGTATGGTCTTCGCGTCGAAATGCGCCTTGTGCCCGGCGATCACTTCGGCGGCGATCTTGCCTTCGTGGCTCGCCTTGTGCGCGAGCATGGGCTCGCCGCAGATGTCGCCGATGGCAAAGATGTGCGGGACGTTCGTCCTCAACTGCCCGTCGGCCGGGATGTAGCCGCGCTCGTCGACGGTGACGCCCGCGGCTTCGGCCTTGACGTCGCGCCCGTTGGGTCTGCGGCCGACCGCCATCAGGATGTAGTCGTAGACCTGCGGGGCGGGCGCCTTTTTTCCCTCATCGGCGCCTTCGAAAGTGACTTTGAGGCCGTCTTTCTGGGGCTCGATCTTTATCACTTTGGTCTTCAGCAGGATTTTCTCGTAGCGTTTCTCGATGCGCTTCGAAAGCACGCGCACCACGTCCTTGTCCGCGCCGGGTATCAGCGAATCGAGCAACTCGACCACGGTGATCCTGCTTCCCAGCGCGGCATAGACGGTGGCCATCTCGAGGCCGATGATGCCGCCGCCGACCACCAGCAGACGCTTCGGAATCTCGGGAAGCTCGAGCGCTCCGGTCGAGTCGAAGATGCGTTTGTCGTCGTACGGAAAACCCGGGATGCGCGCGACCGACGAGCCGGCTGCGATGACGCAGTGTTCGAATGCCACGGTCTTCGTCCCGTGCTCCGTTTCCACGCGCAGCGTGTTCGCGGTCGTGAATTCGCCGCGGCCCTGCAGCACTTCGACCTTGCGCTGCTTCGCAAGGCCTGCCAGGCCTTTGGTCAGCTTGGAGACGACGCCGGATTTCCATTCGCGCAGCTTCGCCACGTCGATCCTGGGTTTGCCGAAATCGATCCCGGCGTGCGCGGTTTCCTCGGCTTCGGTGATGACTTTCGCGACGTGCCGCAGCGCTGTGGAGGGGATGCACCCGACGTTCAGGCAGACTCCGCCGAGCGTAGGGTAGCGCTCGATCAACACTGTTTTCTTACCGAGATCCGCTGCTCGAAAAGCCGCGGTATAGCCTCCCGGTCCCGCCCCGAGCACCACGACCTCGGCGTGTATGTCGGCCTTGATGGACGCTGCGGGCGTCACCGTGGCAGCGGCGGGCGGCGAAGGCGGCGTGGCTTCCTTCGCCGGCGCTTTTTCCTGCTGTGCGGGCGCGCTCGCGGAGGCGGGCGCGGTTTCGGGCGCCGGCGCTTTCGCTGCCGCCGGCTCGCCTTCCCCCTCCGCTTCGAGCGTCAGCAGCAGCGTCCCCTTGGAGACCTTGTCGCCGACTTTGATCTTGAGATCGCGCACGACGCCGCCCGCGGGAGAGGGCACCTCCATCGTCGCCTTGTCGGATTCCAGCGTGACGATCGGGTCCTCCTTGCCGATCGTGTCGCCCGGCTTCACGAGGACTTCGATGACGGGGATCCCGCTGTAGTCCCCGAGGTCGGGGACTTTGACTTCGATGACCTGACTCATTGCCTTATGTGCCCGTCGCCGATCACGATCCACTTGAGCGAAGTGAGGCCTTCCAGCCCCACGGGCCCGCGCGCGTGGAGCTTGTCGGTCGAGATTCCGATCTCCGCGCCGAGACCGTACTCGTAGCCGTCGGCGAAGCGGGTCGAGGCGTTCACCATGACCGAGCTCGAATCGACCTCGCGCAGGAAACGGCGCGCATGCGTGATGTCCTCGGTGACGATCGCGTCGGTGTGCTGCGAGCCGTAGCGCGTGATGTGCTCGATCGCTTCATCCAGGCCGCCCACGATGCGCACCGACAAGACCGCCGCCAGATACTCCGTATACCAGTCTTCCTCGGCGGCAGCTTTCATTCCGGGAACGAGCGTGCGGGATTCTTCGTCGCCGCGCAGCTCGATGCCTTTGCGAACGTAGATTTCAGCGAGGCGCGGCAGCACTTCGCGGGCGATTCCGCGCGAGACCAGCAGCGTCTCCATCGTGTTGCACGTACCCAGCCGCTGGGTCTTCGCGTTGTCCGCGACGCGCACGGCCTTTTCGAGGTCGGCGCGGTCGTCGATGTAGACATGGCAAACGCCGTGGAGGTGCTTGATCATGGGGATGCGCGATTCGCGCTGCAGGCGCTCGATCAGTCCTTTGCCCCCGCGCGGGACGATCACGTCGACGTAGTCCTGCATCGTGATCAGCTCGCCGACAGCGGCGCGATCGGTCGTCTCGATCACCTGCACGGCCGCTTCGGGAAGCCCCGCCGCTTTCAGCCCGTCGTGCACGCACGCC
>CAZULX010000251.1:0-12321 GCA_964621335.1 uncultured Streptomycetaceae bacterium | reverse complement strand
GCCGGAGAACGCACCCGGCTACGCCGACATGACGGTCCACGGCTTCCTCAATTTCGCCGCCGAGCTCCGCGGCATGAGGGGCGACGCGCGCAAGCGCGCGGTGAACCGCGCCGTCGAGCTCTGCTTCCTCGAGAACGTGCTGCACCAGACGATCGATACCCTTTCCAAGGGGTACAAGCACCGCACCTGCCTCGCGCAGTCGCTGATACACGACCCCGACGTTCTCATACTCGACGAGCCGACCGACGGGCTCGACCCCAATCAGAAGCACGAAGTGCGCAATCTCATCAGACGCATGGGCGCGAACAAGGTGATCGTGTTCTCGACGCACATCCTGGAGGAGGTTGAGGAAACCTGCTCGCGCGTGATCATCATCGACCGCGGACGCATTGTCGCTAACGGCACCCCTGCGGATCTCAAGGCACGATCGGCGCGGGCGGGCGCGGTGTATCTCCGCGCGAGGGGGATGGCCGGGGGAACACTCTTCGAGCGGCTCGCCCAGGTCCCGGGCGCCGCGCGCGTGGAAATCATCAGCGAAGCGGACTCGGCGGTCGTTGCGCGCGTCTATCCGGAGCCGGCCGCGTTGGCGACGCTCACGCGCAGCGTGGCGGAAGCCGCCGCTCGCGACGGTTGGCAGCTCGACGAGATACACACCGAGGAAGGGAAGCTCGACGAGGTTTTCCGTGCCATTACGCTTCCCGACACGATAAAGGCAGCGGCATGAGACGGGAAGCAGGGGCCCCGCCATGCGGGGATGCGACCAGTCGAATTGACGCAAACCGCCGACACGACAAGGGTAGATTCATGACAAGCACATTGAGGCGGGCGGCATGAACGCATGGGCCAACATCAAGGCGATCATGAAGCGCGAGCTCGGCGGTTACTTCACTTCGCCGATCGCCTACGTCTTCCTCGTGATCTTCCTGCTCCTCACCGGGTTCTTCACTTTCACCGTCGGTAATTTCTTCGAGCGCGGCGAAGCGTCTCTCGTTTCGTTCTTCACCTGGCACCCGTGGCTGTACCTCTTCCTGGTTCCCGCGGTCGGGATGCGGCTGTGGTCCGAAGAGCGCCGCCTCGGCACGCTCGAGCTGCTGCTCACGATGCCGCTCACCGCGTGGCAGGCGATACTCGGCAAGTTCCTCGCCTCGTGGCTTTTTCTCGGGCTCGCCCTCGCGCTCACGTTCCCGGTCGTCATCACCGTGAACTGGCTGGGAGACCCCGATAACGGCGTCATCGCCGCGGGTTATGTGGGAAGCTTCCTGTTAGCGGGCGCTTACCTCGCGATCAGCTGCATGACTTCCGCGATGACGCGTAACCAGGTCATCAGCTTCATCCTGTCGGTCATGATCTGCCTGTTCCTGATCCTCGCCGGTTACACGCCGGTGACGGATCTCCTCACCAAGTTCGCGAATCCCATCGTGACGCAGGTCATCGCGGCGTTCTCGGTGATGACGCACTTCGAGGGGTTTCAGCGCGGTGTGCTCGACACCCGCGACGTTATTTTCTTCGCCTCCGTGATGGGTTTCGCGCTCTTCACGACCGGGGTGATCATCCGCAACCAGCGGGCGGGGTAGCAACATGAAACGCAGCAGAGAAGTATTGTGGTACTCGGCGGGCGGCATCATCGCGCTCTTCGCGTTACTGGTCGCCGCGAATTTCATCGTGAGCGCTTTCAACGCCCGCATCGACCTTACCGAAGGCAACGTCTACACGCTTTCGCCCGGGACCAAGGCGATTCTCGCCAAGCTCGAAGCGCCGGTGCGCATCCGCTTCTACTACACGCAAGGCAGCAACGCCGTGCCGGTGGGCCTCAAGACCTACGCGCAGCGCGTCGAGGACCTGCTCGCGGAGTTCAGGGCGGCCTCCAACGGCAAGGTGATCATCGAGCGCTACAACCCCGAGCCCGATTCGGACGCCGAAGACTCGGCCGCGCTCGACGCAGTCGAAGGCCAGATGACGAACACCGGAGAGAAGTTCTATCTCGGCCTGTCGGTGTCCTTCCTCGAGCAGAAGGCGGCGATACCGGTGCTCTCGCCGGACCGCGAGCGGCTGCTCGAGTACGACATCACCCGCGCGATCGCGCAGGTGAGCGCGAGCAAGAAAGCGGTGGTGGGCGTGATGAGCAGCCTCCCGGTGCTGGGACGCTCGCTCAACCCGATGACCAAGCAACAGCCCACCGAGCCGTGGGTGATCGGCTCCGAGTTGAAGCGCCTTTTCGACGTGCGCAACGTCGCGAACGACGCGAAGAAAATCGACGAGGAGATCCAGGTGCTGCTCGTCATCCACCCGCGCAACGTGATGGAGGACACCGAGTACGCGATCGACCAGTTCGTCATGCGAGGCGGCAAGCTCATCGTCTTCGCCGACCCTTACGCCTATTTCGACCAGCAGCCCGATCTCCAGAATCCATTCGGCGGCAATCAGGCCGGCCAGTCGGCGCTCTACAACCTCTTCAAGGCCTGGGGGTACGAGCTCACGCTGAACCAGGTCATAGGCGATCTCACCTACGCCAGCGGCGCTGGTCCGCGGCTCCTGCCCACGCTCCTGTCGCTGCCGGGAGAAGCGCTCAACCAGGACGACGTCGTGATGAGCCAGGTCGGGACGCTCCTCGTTCCTTTCGCGGGCGCATACAAAGGCAAACCCGCCGAAGGCCTCACGCAGACCGTGCTCGCGCACAGCTCGAAGAACTCGATGATGGTCGATCTCATCATAGCGACGCTCTCGGGGGAGCCTTCGGCGCGCGGTTTCCAGCCTTCGGGCGAGGAATATCCGATCGCGATGCGGCTCACCGGCAAGTTCCGCACGGCGTTCGCCAACGGTCCTCCCGAGCCCATGCTGCCGCGGGGCGAGAAGCCGCCGCCCAGGGATCCCAAAGCACCACCGCAGCTTCGCGAGTCGGCCGCCGAGAACCAGGTCGTGCTGGTCTCCGACGTCGACATGCTGAGCGACGGCGCCGCGGTGGAGGTGCAGGAGGTCTTCGGCCAGAGGCTCGTCGTGCCCAGGAACGGCAACCTCGCTTTCGTGCAGGGCCTGGTCGAGCAGTTCTCGGGAGACCAGAACCTGATGGGCCTGCGCAGTCGCGCGTCGTTCACGCGGCCGCTGACGGTCGTCAGGACGATGGAAGCCCAGGCGCAGCAGCAATACCTCGGCAAGATCAAGGAGCTCGAGGACAACCTGAACCAGACGCAGGAGAAGCTGCAGGAGCTCCAGAAAGGCAAGCCCGGGGCCGCCGCCAGCAGCACCATACTCACCGCCGAGCAGCAGACCGAGATTGACAACTTCAGGAAGAAGACGATCGAGACGCGGGCCGAGTTGAAGGACGTGCGCAAGAACCTGCGCGTCGAAACCGACACCCTGGAGTTCTGGACCAAGGTGGTGAATATCGGCCTCATACCGTTGCTCGTCGCGCTGACGGGTCTTGTGCTCGCGCTCGCGAAGCGGCGCCGCGCCGCTGCCGTCGCGCGGCGCGGCTGACCGCCCCGGAGCCCGAAGCATGAACCGTAAACAGTTTCTGATACTCGTCCTCGCGCTCGCCATCCTCGGCGGCGTCGGCGCGGCGCTTTTCTGGCAGGACATCGAGGCCTACCGCGCGAGCGGCTCGAAGATCGGCGCGAAGCTCCTGCCCGGCCTCAAAGTCGCGGACGTGGCGCAGATCGAGCTGCGCGATGCGAAGACGCACACCACGCTCGTGCGCAAGGAAAAGCACTGGGTGGTGCAGGAGCGCGAAGGCTACCCGGCGGATTTCAAGGCGATCAGCGATCTCATCATCAAGCTCGCCGACTTGAAGGTCGTTCAGGCGGACACGGTCGGCGAATCGCTGCTGGCGCGCGTGGAGCTGGTGCAGCCGGGCAAAGGCGAAGGCGCGGGCATGCTCGTCGACATCAAGGACGCGGGCGGAAAATCGCTGGCCGCGATCGTTCTCGGCAAGAAGATACTCAAAAAAGATCCCGGCAATCCATTGCCCGCGGCCCAGGACGGCGTTCCGGCCGGACGTTACGTGCGCGTGCTCACCTCGAACGACCAGATCGTCGTCGTCTCCGATCCGCTCACCAATGCGGAAGCGCAGGCCGGGCGCTGGCTCGACAAGGATTTCGCCAAGATCGAGCGCATCAGGACGCTCACGGTGTCGGGTGAAGGCGGGCAGTGGAAGATCACGCGCGATGTCGAGTGGGGCCAGTGGCAGTTCGCCGGCGGCGGGGGTGCGCTCGACGCGAGCGCGGCGGTCGCCGCAGTCAACGCGCTGGGACAGCTTTCCTTCAACGACGTGGCGATCGGCGCGAAGCCGGCGGACGCGGGCAAAGCGGTGACGGTGACTGCGGAGACCTTCGACAATCTCGTCTACACCCTCAGGATCGCGAAGCGCGACTCGGGCGACGATTACCTGCTGAACGTGACCGTCGCGGGCGAGCCGCCGAAAGCGCGCGAAGCCGAGAAAGGCGAGAAGTCCGAGGACAAGGAGCGCCGCGACAAGGAGTTCGCGGAGACCCGCAAGCGTCTCGAGCTGCGCATCGCGCGCGACAAGGCGCGCGGCGCGTGGACGTACGTGGTCGACGCGAAGCAGGTCGCGCCGCTCCTCAAGACGCACAGCGACATGGTCGCGCCGTCCAAGCCTGCGCTCGCAGATGCGCCGCGCAGGCGCTAGCCGGTCTCAGAAAGGATTTCGCATGAGATGGCATCGCTTTCCCAAGTCGCCCGTTTTCCCGGCGGATCACAACTGGCCTTTGAAGAAGCGCGAGGGTGTCTACGAGTCCGACGTCACGGCGCTCGTGCGTGCCATGGTGGAGGACGATTCGATACGCGAGGATCAGCGCGACGCCTGGGAGCGCTGGCGTAACGAATCGGGTCCAAAAGGCACGCCCTAGCAGGTCCGCCGCGTCCGGCGCGGCTATCATCAGGAGCGCATCAGTGAAATCGACAAATCGTCACGGTGCGGCGGCAGAGCCGATCCGCCGCGCCTCCTGGTGCCGCAAAAGCATGTCCGTCGAGCGCGAAACCCGGTTCGCGGCGGCAGGTCAACACACGACCAGCCGCACACGAACCGCGCCCGCGCCGGACTGCGGCGAGTGCTTTAGCGCGGCGTAGCACTCGCGTGGTTGCTCATCGCTTCCAGAACCAGTGACCGGTCGGCGTTGCGGATCTCGGTGCGCACGACAGCGAAGCTGCGGCCTGCGTGGACTACTTTCGAGCGCACGCTGAGCGAGGCGCCCCGTCCGGGGCTGATGTACCACGCGGATATCGTCGACACCGCGGGATGGCCCGGCACCGCGGCGCTCGCGGTCGCCTGCGCGAGCCCCAGCAGTATGCCCCCCTGGACATGTCCCACGCGGTTGCCGATCTGGGCGCCGATCGGCACGCGGCACGAAGCGCCGGTCGAAGTCGTCTTCGGCAACACTCCCCAGAATCGTTCGATGAAAGCGTGCTCTCCGTCGTTGCGTGCGAGAGCCGCGTCCTGTGCCTTCACCACGGCCTGCTCGATCGGTGTCAGCTCTTCCGTCTCGAGCGCCGAGGGCCGTGAGGCGCCCGGCTGTTGCCAAGGCAAAGGCGCGAGCTTCACGTCCGGAGGCGCCGGCAGAGGGACGAAAGTGCCGCTGGCATAGCACACGGCTTCGCCATTGCTCGTGACGACCGCACGAGTGATCGCGTGCGGCACCGCTGCGCCGCCATAAAAACGCTCGAGCGAGCCTTCGGCTGCGAGCATACCCGCAGTCGCGCGGCCGGTGTACTGAAGGCTCAGATTGACCGTCGCCAGACGTCCCCCCGTCGCGGTTCCCAGGCGCGCTGCAGACGCGAGCACGCCATCGATCGCAACACCCATCGCCGCGGGGTTAACGTCGCCGTCGGCGTCCAGGCAATGCGGCCCCGCCTCCATCGTCTGCGCGAGGTCGCGATCGCCGATGCGCGGCCAGTCGAACTCCAGGAAATACCCGGCGAAGTGGAAGCCGGGCGCGCGGTTGCCCGCCAGCGCAGCGAGAGTGCGTCGGCGCACGGACGCGGCATCGATATGGATCATGTGGTGTTTCGCAGCTTCGCGTAAATAGGAGCCATGTGCACGCGCAGGAGGGCACGCCTCTGTGCGAGGTAAAGACCGGCGAGCGCGCAGCAGACACCCCCGCCGGTCAGCGTCGCGGCGACGCCGATTCGATCGGCGAGGGCGCCCGCGGCGATAGCACCGAAAGGCGTCACCCCGAGGAACGCCGCGGTATAGAGACTCATGACGCGGCCGCGCTTGTCGTCGTCGACGATCGTCTGCAGGATCATGTTCACCGACACCGAGGTGACGAGAATGCCGAAGCCGACGACCGCGAGGAGCGCGAGCGCGATCCAGACCTGTCCTTGCCACGAGAGAGCCGCCAGCGCGGCGCCGGCCGCGAAGCTCGCGCCCGCGATGATCCCCACCAGTCCGTGCGAGTTGGGGCGCGAGGCGAGAAAGAGCGTGCCGATCACCGCACCGAAGCCGGCGGCGCCGACGAGAAATCCCATCAGGTTGGCGCCACCCGCATAGACTTCGCGCACGAGCACCGGCATCAGCGTCATGTACGGGGTCGCGAGCAGGCTCACGACGATCAGCACGGCGAGGAGGAGCCGTATCGGCACCGAGCGCCACGCGTAGGCGAAGCCTTCGGCCAGCCCTTGCAGCACCGGCGGGTGCGCGAGCGGGCGCGGGCTCGCCTGCACGCGGATCAGCATGAAGCTCGCCAGCACCGCGACGTAGCTGAGCGCGTTCAGGACGAAGCACGCGGCTTCCCCGTAACCCGCGATGACGAGGCCGGCGATGGCGGGACCGACGAGGCGGCCGCTGTTGCCGATGAGCGAATTCACCGCGACCGCGTTCGAGAGGTCTTCCTTGCCGCCGACGAGCTCGACCAGATACGCGTGCCGCACCGGCAGCTCGATCGCCACCAGCACGCCCATGACCATCGAGAGGGTGACGATGTGCCACGGCGCGATGACGCCTGCCACCGCGAGCGCCGCGAGCGCGATCGCCTGCAGCATCTCGAGCACCTGCACCGCGAACATCGTGCGATGGAGGTTCACGCGATCGGACCACAGTCCCGCGAGCGGGGAGACGAGGAGTATCGGAATGCTGCCCGCGAACGCGAGCACGCCGAGGAGCGTCGCCGAGCCGGTCAGCCTGTACAGCAGCCAGCTCTGGGCGATCGACTGCATCCAGTAGCCGACCAGCGCGACCGACTGGCCTGAAGCGAACAGCGCGAAATTGCGATGGCGCAGCGCGCGAAAAGCCGTCGGCCGCAAAGTCCGTCCCCGAGTCCGTATTGCGAGAAAAGCGGCAATTCTAACCCGACCGCGCGGGGCGCTCGCGTTACAATCCGGCTGCAAAATGAACACCGAAATCGCCGCTCGAGCTGTCCACTCCCTGGAACTTTCCGCTTCTCCGCTGCGATCGACCGCCCGCACCACGCACTGCCCGCAAGGAGACTGAGGCGTGCCGATCGGCGTCGTCTTCCTGATCGTGCTCGTCAACATGACCGCGTTTCGCGGGAGCAAGGTGGTGGTGACGCTCTTTGCCGTCGAGCTCGGCGTGCCGCAGCTCTACATCGGCGCCCTGATCGCGGTCTATTCGGTGTTCCCGATGCTGCTCGGGCTCTACGCGGGCAAGCTCACCGACCGCCTCGGCGTGCGCGTGCCCATGACCGCGGGAAGCCTGGGCGTCGCCACGGCGCTCGCCATTCCCTACGTGTTTCCGGGCGTGCCCGCGCTTTTCGCGTCGGCGATGCTGATCGGCGCGTCGTGGGTCTTCTACAACGTGTGCGCACAGAACCTCGTCGGCATCCTGAGCGACGTCGAATCGCGCGCGCGCAATTTCACCAACTACGGGCTCGTCATGGCGGGCGGCAGCTTTTTCGGCCCGCTGCTCTCCGGTTTCTCGATCGATCATTTCGGCCATGCGCAGACCTACCTGCACATCGCCGCGTTCCCGCTCGTCACCGCCGTCATCCTGATCGCGATGCGCTCGATTCAGCCCGGGCTCGGCAAGGGACAGGTGAGCGAAGAGCACGCCGCGTATTCGTCGAACCTGCTCTCGAACAAGCCGCTGCGCCGCACGCTCATCACGAGCGCGATCGTTCTCACCGGCACCGATCTGTTCCAGTTCTACATGCCGATCTACGGCCACTCGGTCGGCCTTTCGGCGTCCGCTATCGGCATGATCCTCGGCACTTTCGCCGTGGCCGCGTTCGTCGTGCGCCTCGGCATGACGAAAATGGTGAAGCGCGTGGGCGCCGACACGCTGCTCGTCGGCTCGCTTTTCATCGGCGCCGCCGCGTATCTGGCGTTCCCATTATTCGAGCACCCGGTGCTGCTCGCGGCGGTCGCCTTCATCCTGGGCCTCGGCCTGGGGTGCAGCCAACCGTTGTCGCTGATGCTGATCTACGACCGTGCGCCGCAGGGGCGATCGGGCGAAGCGCTGGGGATGCGGCTCACGATCAACAACTTCATGCACATCGCGATCCCGCTTTTCTTCGGCTCGCTGGGGACGATGTTCGGGGTCGCGCCGGTTTTCCTCGCCAACGCGGCGATCATGGCCGCCGGCGGCGTGATCAGCCGCAAGGCGAAGAGCACCTGAGCCGCCCCTGCCGCTCGTCTGCCGCGCATATAATCTCCCCTTTTTCCGGGAGGCTACGCCATGAAGATCGCCGTCATAGACGATTACCAGGATGCGTTTCGAAAGGTGCAAGCCTTCCCGAAGCTCAAAGGCCATGACGTTCAGGTCTATACCGACACCGAGAAGGACCCCGAGAAGCTGGCGGCGCGGCTGAAGGACGCCGAAGCGGTCGTGCTCACCCAGCAGCGCTCGCCGTTCCCCCGCGCGGTCATCGAGCGCCTGCCGCAGTTGAAGCTGATCAGCCAGACCGGACGCAACGCCTACCACATCGACGTCGCCGCGTGCGCCGAGCGCGGCATCACCGTTTCCGCGGGCGGCGGAGGCGGCCCGAATGCGACCGCGGAGCTCACCTGGGCGCTGATACTCGCTCACCTGCGGCACATCCCGCAGGAAGTGCAGCGCATGAAAGAAGGCAAGTGGCAGGGGACCGTGGGCATCGGGCTCAAGGACAGGACGCTCGGGGTCTACGCCTACGGCAAGATCGGAAGCGTCGTCGCCAACGTTGGCCGCGCGTTCGGGATGAAAGTCGTTTGTCTCGGCCGCGAAGCCTCGACCGCGAGGGCGCGCGAAGCGGGCTTCGAAGCGACGACCGACCGTGCGTCGTTCTTCGAGAACGCGGACGTCGTCAGCATTCACCTGCCGCTCAACAAGGACACGCGCGGCATCGTCACTGCGCAGGATCTGGCGCGCATGAAGCCCACCGCGCTTCTGGTCAACACGAGCCGCGCGCCTATCATAGAGGAAGGCGCGCTCGTCGCCGCGCTCAAGAAGGGCCGCCCCGGCCACGCCGCGGTCGACGTCTACGAAAGCGAGCCGGTGCTCGATCGCGGCCATCCGCTGATCGGAATGGAAAACGTCACGTGCACGCCGCACCTGGGCTACGTCGAAGAGCGCGGCTACGAAGCGATCTACGGCACCGCGATCGACCAGATCGTCGCCTACGCCGCCGGCGCGCCCATAAACGTTGTGGCGCCAGGCAAGAGCTAGCGGAAGCTAAGGAAGGGAGGTAACGGAGGGAAACCATGGGTTTCCCTCTGTTCGTTCACCGGATTGCGGCTTCGCCGATAGGCTGCCGAGCGAAGCGAGGTGCCGCGATCAGTGGAGGTGTTTGTTGCGGGGATGGAGCGGGATCACGGTGGACGACGTCGTGCTCTCGCGGCCCGCTTCGGTGATGGTCGCGCCGCTCGCATCGAAAAGCTGGTTGATGAGCGCCGCCACCTGCTCGGTTTCGGCTTTGCCGAGGTGGCGCGTGAGGAGCCCGCTCACGTCCTCGACCACGCATTGGCGCCGGAACTCGTGGATCGCTTCGGGGCTGGGCCCGATGAACATCTGATAGAACTCGTCTTCCCCGCCTTCGGGGTAGTACGTGACTTCCACCTCGGAGGCGTACTCGGTCAGCGGTCCGAGGTTGTGGAAGGCCTCGGTCAGGCGCGCCTGGAAGCTGCGGCCCACTTCGCCCGTCCAGCAGATGTTGACGACTCTTTCCTTGGGCTCGAAAGAGAGGCCCGGCTCTTCGCGCTCGAGGCTGTGCGCGTCGGCGAGCGTGTCGACGTCGAGGTAGTCGAGCCAGGGCCGCATCGCCTGGTCGACCTGCGACATGCGAACGCCTTTGCAAAGAAAAATACTGCCATGCACGTGGACTTCGGTTCGCATAACGGCTCCAGTTCTGGGGCGGTCACCCTGATCGCTACGGGTTTCCGGCGGGGTTGAAAGAATAGCACAAAGCGCGCGCCTTTCGCCCGGTCGCCTACTGCCCCCGCCGCAGGAGCTCTATCGTCTTCGCCTGCGGGTTCACGCGCACGAAATCCCCGGTGCGTATCGATTCCTCGGGAGCCTGCGACCAGCCTTCGGTGATCGTGATGTTCGCGAATACCGCGCCTTGCACCATCACCGGATTGGTCACGCCGAAGACGAGCGCCTTGGGCGCGATTCCTTTCGCCTTGATGTCGAAGAACGCCCAGCCCGCCGCGATGCCGCCTTTCGCCGTCGGGAAGAACAGGATCTTGTCGCGGATGTTCACGCCTTCGAGCTTGTGGCCGCGCTTGGTGATGACGCCGCTCCAGCGGTCGAGGTCGTAGCGCGGGCTGAAGCCTTCGCTCGAGACGACCGCCACGCCTTCGACCACCGGGCCGAACGCGCGCGCAACCTCGATCGTGTGCAGCGGCGCGCTCACCGGAACACCCCCGTGCACGCGATCTCCACGCACTCGTGCGTGCGGCGCAGGATCGTGTTGAACTTGTGGGCGGTGATCGTATTGACGATCTTCGCGGAGTTCGAAACCATGTTGGTCCAGCCGTTCTTCTCGCGCATGCGCGAGAGGTTCTGGAGGATGTAGACGCACACGCCTTCGAGCAGGGTGACACCCGCGGCTTCGAGCTGCTGCGCGTAGCCGAGCGCGCGCGCGGCCGAGAGCACGCCGTTGCTCGAGGTCGCGAAAACCGTCGTTCCCGGGTGCACGCGCCGTCCTTCGAACAACTCGGCCAGGCGCTTCATTTCAAGCAAGGAGAGCTGGGGCCCCGAGAAGACCACGAAATTGCACGCGCCCTCGCTGCGGTAGCCGGCGAACACACGCTCGATATCGGCATCGGTGACGGTCATGGTTTCGGAAGGCGTCCTGCCGCCGAGCGCCGCTTCGAGCGTCGGCGCCTCGGGCGTGACGCCGACCATGTGGTACATCGCCATCGAGCCGTAGCTCGCGAGCGAAGCGCCGAGGTGCTTCAGCTCGTCCGCGGTGGGCGCGCGCTTTACGCCGGTAAAGACCGGTATTTCGAAATAGCTCTGGTGCGATTCGCCGACCAGCTTCGCGAGCGCCCCCCACTCGGCGAAATCCCCGGGGGCCGCTTCGAGCTCGACCACGAAAGTCCCTTTGCGGTGCTCGTCGAGGTGAAAGCCGTATTCCGGCACGCGGCTCGTCATCGCCGCCGCCATCGCGGCAGGACCCGATTCGAAGTTGCTGCGCGCCCCGCACACCGAGTTCGCCCAGATCACCGTGCCGGTATCACCCCACGCGACGTGCTCGCCGAAGTGGGGCTGATAAAGCGTCTGGTAGTTGATGCAGGTGTCGGTGGTGATCACGTTCATTTCGCGCAGGTGCGCGATCAACCGCCGCTCCTTGTCCGCTTCGCCCGCGTCCTGACCGAGCTGTTCGACGTGGGCGAAATCGAAGCAGCGGGCGTTGGTCGTGGTGGCGACTTCGCAATGTCCCCCGGCCTGTGCGAGGCGCCGCAGATGGGCGAGGCCGCTGTCGCCCATCACTTCGATGTCGCCCATCATGTGCACGTTGGTGATCGGCACGAAGCGCCGCGCGCCATAGAACTTCCCGACCTCGAGCTGCAGCTCGAGCGCCTCGCGCACCGTTTCGCCGCGCTCGCCGCGCAGCATGGCGTGTTCTTCCGCGTTCAGTTCCAAGTCTTTTCTCCGTCCGTCTAGTCGGTGCCCTTGGCCCCCGAAGCCTTGATGACCCGCGCGTACTTTTCGCTTTCCGCCTGCACGAATTTCTGGAGCTCCTGCGGGGACGTCCCGACGACTTCCGCACCGACATTCGCGAGCTTCTCGCGCACGTCCTGGAGCTTGAGCGCGCGATTCACTTCGGCATTGAGCTTAGCGATCACCTCGGGCGGGGTCCCCGCAGGCACGAAGTACGCGAACCAGTTGCTGATGTCGAAGCCCGGCATTCCGGACTCCTGCATCGTCGGCAC
>CAZULX010000250.1:0-3374 GCA_964621335.1 uncultured Streptomycetaceae bacterium | reverse complement strand
GATCACATCCGCCGCGGCAGCCTCGAGCTCGCCGGCGTGCGCTCGCTCGTGCTCGACGAAGCCGACGAGATGCTCGACATGGGTTTCATCGAGGACATCGAAGCCATACTCGAGGAGACCCCGAAGGAGCGGCAGACGGCGCTTTTCTCGGCGACGTTCCCGCCTCGCATCAACGATCTCGTCAAGCGCCACATGCGCGAGCCCGAGCGCGTGACGATCAAGGCCGAGGTGCGCAAGACGCCGCGCGTGCGGCAGGTCGCGTACACCGTGCCGCGCCCGCAAAAGCTCGAAGCGCTCGGGCGCATCCTCGACCTCGAATCACCCGCTTCGGCGATCATCTTCTGCCGCACGCGAACCGAAGTCGACGAGCTCACCGAAGCGCTGGCGAGCCACGGCTACAGTCCCGAGGCGCTGCACGGCGGCTACGCGCAGGCGCAGCGCGACCGCGTGATGGGGCGCTTCCGCGAGGGCGTCGCCGATCTCCTGATCGCGACCGACGTCGCCGCGCGAGGGCTCGACATCGAGCACGTGAGCCACGTCGTCAACTACGACATACCCGAGTCGCCGGACGTCTACGTCCACCGCATCGGCCGCACGGGACGCGCGGGACGCGAAGGCACCGCGATCACGCTGGTGCAGCCGCGCGAGCACCGGCTGCTGAAGGCGATCGAGAAAGTCGTCAGGCAGAAGATCGAGGCGGCGCGCATTCCTACCATCGCCGACGTGCGCGCGCGGCGCATCGAAATGCTCACCGCGGCGCTGCGCGAGACGCTCAATGAGAATGCGTACGACCGCTACCGCGTGGCCGTGCAGTCGCTCGCCGAGGAGTTCGACGCCCTCGACATCGCAGCCGCCGCCGCCAAGCTCGCGGCCGAAGCGACCCTGGGCGATGAAACCGAAGACAGCCGCGATATTCCGCGAGAGCGCGAATCGATAGCCCGGCCGCTCTCCCCGGGAGAGGGCCGGGGTGAGGGAAAAACCCGCGGTGCGGCCAGGCGCGGCGCGCGGGAAGACGACGGCACCCGCCCGCCCAGGCGCCGCACCGGCGCCACGACACGGCTCGTGATCACCCTCGGCGAGCAGCGCGGCGTGCGTCCCAAAGACATCGTCGGCGCGATCGCCAACGAAGCCGGCATACCCGGCCACTCGATCGGCTCGATTGAAATCGGGGACAAGTTTTCGGTGGTGGAAGTGCCCGAGGCCGAGGCCGACAAAGTCATCCGCGCGCTCTCGCGCACGACGATCAAAGGCCAGCGGGTGACCGCAAAGCGCGAACGCTAGGTTTCCATGTAGCTCACGTGCGCGGCGACGATGCGCCAGCCTTCGGGCATGCGCACCCACGCCTGGCTCTGGCGGCCGATCTTGCCCTGCCTCGTGAATTCGATGTTCGTCGTCGCGTAGTCGCTGCCGTAGGCGCTCACCACGCGCTTGGTCTCGACGCGCGCGAGAGTCGCGGGATTGCGCGCCGTGCGATAGCCCGCGATCGCCGCGTGGCCGTAGAGGTTTTCCCCGATCCCGTAGCGGATCGTGCGCGGGTCGTCCCAGAAGAGCTCGTTCAGCACCGCGACGTCGTTCTCGATGATCGCGTCCTGGTAGCGCTGGAAAGCCGCGCTCACCTCGGCGAGGACCTGCGGATCGTCTACTTGCATTCCTGACTCCTTCACCTCAGGCGTTCATGTAGAAGCCGCCGTTCACGTGTATGGTCTGTCCCGTGACGTAGCGGCCTTTCGGCGAGCACAGGAGGCGCACCATCGCAGTGACCTCGTCGATCTCGGCAAAGCGTCCCATCGGTATGCTTTCGGGGTCGATGCGAGCCGGGATCTCGCGCACCGTGTTGACCGGACCGGGCGAGACGTAATTCACGTTGATGTTGCGTGCGGCGAGCTCGTGGGCGAGCGCGCGCGTCATGCCCGCGAGCCCCGCTTTCGCCGCGGACGTGGCCGAGCGTCCCGTGCTCGCCTTGTGGCCGAACGCGCCGCCCATGTTGACTATGCTGCCGCCGCCGGCTTTCACGATGTGCGGAATCGCCGCCTGCGTGCAGTGGAAAGCCCCGTGCAGCGTGACCGCGATCGTGCGTTCCCACGTCTCGAAGTCGAGCTCGTCGAAAGCGGTCGAGCCGTGGGCGACCGCGTTGTTCACGAGGATGTCCAGGCGGCCGAATTCGTTCACGACCGTCTGCACCATGCGCCTGACGGCGGCGCCGTCGGTCACGTCGGCGACGTGGACGAGCGCTTTGTGGCCCTGGACGCGCAACGCCTCGGCCGCTTCGTCCGCGCCGCGATTCGCAGCCCGCGTGTTGATGACGACGCTCGCACCGGCGCGCGCCAGCTCTTCGGCGAGCGCGCGGCCGATGTTCTTCGCCGAGCCCGTGATGAGCGCGACGCGCCCGTCGAGCTCCCGTGTGCCGTCCATACGTTAAGCCTCCTCCGATCGTGTGTTGCAAATAGTGTAGATTACGAACCGCCGATTTCAACGACGGATGATCCGATGACGCACGTACTCCTGAAATTCCTCGCGCTGACGCTCGCGCTCTCCTGTAACGCCGCCTTCGCCGCCACGTCTGCCGAAGACGCGATCGCCAAGGCGCTCGCGGGGTCGCACCGCTCCCCTCAGAACCGCGCCCGCGATGTGTTTCGCCATCCCAGGGAGACGCTCCTTTTCTTCGGGCTCGAGCCGCACATGCACGTGGTCGAGATCACGCCCGGCGCCGGCTGGTACACCGAGGTGCTGGCGCCGGTGCTGCGCGAGAAAGGACGCCTCTACGCGGCGCATTTCCACGTCGACAGCTCCACCGGCGGCTACCGGCGCAAGTCGCGCGCGGCGTATCTGGACAAGCTCGCGAAGAACCCTGCCGTATACGACAAGGTCGTCGTCACCTCGATCGAGGCGCCCGAGCACACCAATATCGCGCCCAAAGGCTCGGTCGACATGGTGCTCACCTTCCGCAACGTCCACAACTGGACCGAGGCCGGGAACGACGAGGAGACTTTCAGGGCGTTTTTCGACGCGCTGAAGCCCGGCGGCACGCTCGGCGTGGTCGAGCACCGGGCGCGGCCCGGCACCACCGAGGCCGACATGAAACGCACGGGCTACATGACCGAGGCCTACGTGATCCAGCTCGCGCACCGCGTGGGTTTCAGGTTCGTGGCGAAGTCGGAAGTGAACGCCAATCCCAAAGACACGACGGACTGGGCGCGCGGGGTGTGGACGCTGCCGCCGTCGCTGCTCGGCGGGGCCGAGAACCGCGAGAAATACATCGCGATCGGCGAAAGCGACCGCATGACGATCAAGTTCGTGAAGCCCAGGTAGCAGCTAGAACTGCATCCCATCTTGCCTCCGTCGCGCCCGCGCGGGGCTTGTTCAGAGGTTCCTAG
>CAZULX010000249.1:0-2757 GCA_964621335.1 uncultured Streptomycetaceae bacterium | reverse complement strand
CGATGACGCCTTCCGCCTTGTAAGCCGCCAGCTCCTCCTCGGAATGTCCGAGCCATTCGCCGAACACCGCGTCGTTGCTGGCCCCCAGCGGAAGGCTGGGCTCAATCGGCCGGCGCCGGGTCCCCTCGAAGACCAGGGGCGAATGCGGCAGAGCTACACGGCCCAGCTGGGGATGGTCGATCCATTGCAGGCTGCCGCGGGCATGCATGTTCTCGTCGTTCATGACCTCGGTGAGATTGCGCACCGGGGCGCACGGCACGGCTGCCGCGAGCATGCGCTTCGCAATGTCGTCTTTCGGCAGCGTCTTCGTCCAGCTTTCGATCAGCTCGTCCACCGCGGCGAAATTGACGACTCGCGTCGAGCGGCTCACGAACCGCGGATCGTCCTTGAGATCGGGCCGGCCCATCACATCCAGGACCGCGCGGAAATGATGGTCGCCCGGGCAATTGAGCACGACGTAGCCGTCGCTCGCCGCATAAACGTTGTAAGGCGCGATGCCGAGACCGCCATGCCGGTTGCCGGTGCGATCCGGCGCGGCGGCGCCGCGCGCATGCACCATGCCGTAATTCGATGCGAGCGAAGCATAGATCGCGTCCTGCATCGCCACTTCGACGACGCGGCCCTTGCCGGTGCGTTCGCGCTCGTACAGCGCGGTCATGATCGCGCCGTAGAGATGGATGCCGGCGCTGAAATCGCACACGGCCGCGCCTGACTTGACCGGCGGCTGATCAGGGAAACCGGTCGAATTGATGATGCCGGACATGGCCTGCATCACCAGATCCATCGCGGGATAGTCGCGATACGGGCCGTCCTTCCCGTAACCCGAGCTCGAGCCGTAGATCAGCCGCGGATTGATCCTGTGGAGATCCGCAGCGCCGAGCCCGAGCCGGTCCATGACGCCGGGCGCGAAGTTCTCCACGAGGATGTCGGCGCGCGCCGCGAGCTCGCGGAAGAGCTCGCGGCCTTTCTCCGATTTGAGATTGATCGTGACCGGCTTCTTGTTCGAGTTGAGCATCGCGAACGGAAGATCAGCTCCGCCCAAGTCGCCGCGGCTGCGCAGATGCTCGCCGTGGAGGGGCTCGATCTTGATCACGGTGGCGCCGGCCAACGCCATGAGCAAGGCGGCATAGGGGCCGTTGTACACGTGCGAGAGATCGAGGACGGTAATACCCGAGAGCGGCTGTGACCCGTTGTTCGCTGTGTGTTCTGCTGCGGACATTGCTCCTCCGAATTCAGTGATTCAGTCTAAAGCGCCGGCTTCACGCGCGCGCTCGAGCACGCGCCGTGCGCCGCGCAGATGCGGGCGGTCGAGCATCCTGCCGTCGATCGCAGCGACGCCCGCACCGCCGGCGGCGTCGAATGCCGCAACGACACGCTGCGCCCATTCGACGTCGGAACGCGACGGCGTGAACGCCTCGTTGATCACGTCGACCTGCGCGGGATGGATCGCGGCTTTCGCGCCGAAACCGCTGCGCAAGCCTTCGAGCGCCTCGGCTTTGAGCCCTGCCGAATCGCGGAAATTCGTATACACCGCGTCGATCGCGGGCACGCCGGCCGACGCCGCGCCGAGGAGGCACAGCGCGCGCGCGAGCTCGTACGGCGCCGTGTACCGGCCGCTTGCGTCGCGGTTCGCGGCAGCGCCGATATCGGCAGCGAGATCCTCCCCGCCCCACATCATGCCGTGGAGCCGCGGAATCGGGGGTTCGGCGTAGGTCCCGAGGCCGAAGAGCGAGGCGGCGGTTTCGGTAACGATCGGCAGGATGCGAATGCTGCCGGAGTCGATGCCTGCACGCGCCTCCATCGCGTCGAGCTCGCGCGCAAGACGGAGAGCGTCGTCCCCGTGCCGGCATTTCGGCAGCACGATCCCGAACGGTTTCGCACCCACGACCGCGGTCAGGTCGAGCGCTGCATCGGCGGTATCGAGCGCGTTCATGCGCACGAACAGCGTTTTCGGGGATTTCGCGCTCCGCAGCGCCGACGCGCACACTTCGCGAGCGGCGCTCTTGCGCTGCGGCGCCACGGCATCCTCGAGATCGAGGATCAGCGCATCCGCGGCGGACTCGAGCGCTTTGGCGATCTTGCGCTCGTCGTCGCCGGGAACGAACAGGAACGAGCGCATGGCTAGAACGTGTTCATGCCGAGGAAGCCGTCGATGGGGAAGTCGTTCATGATCTTCTTGCCGACGAGCTCCTTCAGCGTCTCCGTCGTGCCGCCGCCGAGCGAGCCGTAGCGCGCTCCGCGGTAGTAGCGCGACACCGGGAACTCGTCGGTAAAGCCGTAGCCGCCGTGCACCTGAATCGCCTCGCTCGTCACGCGGAGCGACATCTCGTTCACGGTGATCTTCGCGATCGCGGCCATGTACGGATCCGGAAACGGGTTCGCTGTCGCGGCCGCGCGATACAGGAGCGAGCGGCTCGCTTCGATGTCCCGATACATCTCCGCGAGTTTGTGCCGCATCGCCTGGAACTCGCCGATCGGGCGGCCGAACGGGGTGCGCTCGCGCGAATACTTCCCCGCCCCCTCGACTGCGCCTTCCGCGCGGCCGAGCGAGACGCTGGGGTTGAGACAGCGCTGGGTGTTGAACGCATTGAGGAGCTTGCGGAAACCGTCCTCCTTGATGATCAGATTCTCCAGCGGCAGCTCGCAGTTGTTGAACTGGATTTCCGCGAGATTCTCGCCGCCCATCGTGTGATAGCGCGCGGTGCACTCGAATCCGGGCGTGTCGCGCTCGATCAGGACGCAGCCGATGCCTTCGCG
>CAZULX010000248.1:0-4819 GCA_964621335.1 uncultured Streptomycetaceae bacterium | reverse complement strand
TGCGCGAGTTCTTCGTGCACAACGCGCTCTACTGGCTCGAGGAATTCCACTTCGACGGCATGCGCTTCGATGCCGTCCACGCGATCGTCGACGATTCGAAGCCGCACATCCTGGTCGAGCTTGGAGAAAGGGTGCGACGCGAGCTCGCGCGCGAGCGTGAAATCCACCTCGTGCTCGAGAACGACCACAACGAGGCGCGCTATCTCGAGTATCGTGACGGCGCGCCGCGCTGGTACGACGCGCAGTGGAACGACGACCAGCACCACGCTTTCCACGTGATGCTGACCGGCGAGAAGGACGGTTACTACGCCGATTACGCGGACGCGCCGGCGAAACACCTCGGGCGCTGCCTCGCGGAAGGCTATGCGTACCAGGGCGACCCATCGCCCTACCGCGACGGCAGGCCGCGCGGCGAGCCGAGCGCCGCGCTCCCGGCTGCGGCATTCGTTAACTTCCTCCAGAACCACGACCAGGTGGGCAACCGCGCGCTCGGCGAGCGCCTGCCCGCGCTCGCGAGCGCGCAGCGCCTCAGGGCCGCGACGCTCGCCTGGCTGCTCGCGCCTTCGCCGCCGATGCTTTTCATGGGCGAGGAGTTCGCCGCGGCGACCCCATTTCTTTTCTTCTGCGACTTCGGACCCGAGCTCGCGAAAGCGGTGACCGAAGGCCGCCGCCGCGAGTTCGGACGCTTTCTCCATTTCGAGAAAGGCGTGGGAGAGAGCGTCGTGCCGGACCCCAACCACCCCGATACCTTCGAGCGCAGCAAGCTCGACTGGCTCTCGCTCGAAGCGCCTGCTCACCGGCAGTGGCTAGAGTTTTACACGCAGCTCCTGGCCGTGCGCCGCGAGCACGTCGTGCCGCGGCTCGCGGGCATGCAGGGCGGCGCGGGAACGTATGAGGCGCTCACGGCGGCGGCGCTCATCGCACGCTGGCGCATGGGCGACGGCAGCACGCTCAGCGTGCGGCTCAATCTGTCCGATGAGGGCGCACGCGCCGCGGAACCCGTAGGCGAGCTCCTGCTGTGCGAGCCTGCGTCCGCGCGCGACGCATACGGCAAAGGCGAGCTCCCGCCCAATTCCGCCGCCTGCTATCTGAGTCGATGACCGCAGCGCTCGAGGAACTGTGCCGCCGGTACGGCGTCATCCCTGAATACACCGACATCTGGGGCAAGGTGCAGCGGGCCTCCGACGAGACGATCGTCGCGCTCCTCACAGCGCTGGGCGCGATCGCCGGCGAGGACGTCGATCCCGAACGCGCCCGGCGCACGCAGGAAGCCGAGCGCTGGCGCACGGTGCTGCCGCCGGTCGCCGTGTTCCAGACCGGAGACGCGCCTTACCGCCTGCGCCTTCGTTTCAGCGAGCGCCAGGAACGGCAGACGTATCGCTGGAGCTTTGCACTCGAGGGATCACAACCCTGGTCCGGTGAGTTCAGGCCGTTCGATCTCGAGCGCCTGGCGACGCACGAGATCGAAGGCGAACGCTACAGCGAAGTCGCTTTCGACTGGAACGATGCGCTGCCCCCCGGTTACCACCGCTACACGCTCGAAGGACCGGGCCTCGACGAGGGCGTGTGGGTCTCGTTCATCGTGGGGCCCGCGCGCTGCTACCTCTCGCCCGCCGCCGCGGCCGGCGCGCGCGTTTGGGGTCCCGTGCTCCAGCTCTACGGCGTGCGCTCCGAGCGCAACTTCGGCATGGGGGACTTCACCGATCTGCGCACCGCGGTGGAGCAATGGGGCCGGCACGGGGCCGGGGTCGCGGGAGTGAACCCGCTGCACGCGCTCTACCCGCACAACCCCGCGCACACAAGCCCGTATTCCCCCTCCTCGCGGCTCTTTCTGAACGTGCTCTACATCGACGTCGAAGCGGTGCCGGATGTGCGCGAGAGCGCCGATGCGCTCGCCGCGATGGGGGCTGCGCGGTTCCATGCGGCGCTCCATGCGGCGCGCACCGCGGAGCTCGTCGACTATCCCGCGGTCGCGGCGCTCAAATTCCCACTGCTCGAAATCGCGTGGTCGCATTTCCGCGACGAGCATCTCGCCCACGGGACCGAGCGGGCGGGCGCTTTCAAGCAGTTCCAGGAAGACGGGGGGATGCGCCTGCGCCGGCACGCGCTTTTCGAAGCGCTGCAGGCGCGTTTCCACCACGACGATCCCGGCGTTTGGGGCTGGCCCGCGTGGCCCGAAGCGTATCGGCGCCCGGACAGTGCCGAAGTGCGCGCGTTCGAGAAAGCGCGCACCGACCGAGTCGAATACTACGAATACCTGCAATGGCAGGCGTCCTGCCAGCTCCAGGCCGCCGGCGAGCGCGCGATGCATCTGGGTTACGGCGTCGGCGTCTATCAGGACCTCGCGATCTCGATCGACCGCGGCGGCGCCGAAAGCTGGGCCAATCAGGACGTGTACGCGGTGGGGGCGAGCGTCGGGGCGCCGCCCGACGAAGTGAACCTCAAAGGGCAGAACTGGGGACTGCCCCCACTGCGCCCCGAAGCCCTGAAAGCCGCGCGCTACGAGCCTTTCATCGCCACACTGCGCGCCAACATGCGCTATTCGGGGGCGCTGCGCATCGACCACGTGATGGGTCTCTGCCGCCTGTACTGGATACCCCCGGGCGCCTCGGCCGCCGAAGGCGCCTACGTTCGCTACCCCTTCGATGACCTCGTCACGATCCTCGCGCTGGAAAGCCATCGCAACGAGTGCATGGTGATCGGAGAAGATCTCGGCACCGTCCCCGACGAAGTGCGTGCAGGGCTTGCGAACGCGCTCGTGCTCTCGTATCGGCTGCTCTTCTTCGAGCGCACCGCCGAAGGCGAGTACTTCAAGCCTGCGGACTATCCCGTCGACGCGCTCGTCGCGGCCTCCACCCACGATCTCGCGACGCTCACCGGCTTCTGGGAAGGTTACGACCTCGAAGTGCGGCACAGGCTCGACCTTTTTCCCACCGACGCGCTCCGCGGGCAGTACGTGGTCGATCGCGCGCAGGAGCGCGCGCGGCTCGCCCTTGCGCTCGAGCGCGAGAAGCTGCTGCCGCAAGACACGGTGAATCCCGTGGGCTCGCCCATGACTCCGGAGCTCGCGCTCGCGATGCACGCCTACCTCGCGCATACCCCGTCGCGGCTCCTCGTCGTGCAGCCCGAGGATGTGCTCGGCGTACGCGAGCAGGCGAACATGCCGGGGACGTTGGAAGAGCAGCCCAACTGGCGCCGCAAGCTCCCGCTCGCGCTCGAAGAGATCGAGCGCGACCCTCGATTCCTCGCGACGGTCGAGACGCTGGCACGCATCCGGCCTGCGCCGCGCGCGGCGGCGGCGCACGGCGCTGCCTCGAACCGCAAACCGCGCATTCCGCGCTGCACCTATCGCTTTCAGTTGAATGCCGATTTCACGTTCGCGGATGCCACCGCGCTCGTGCCCTACCTTTCGCGTCTCGGCGTGAGCGACGTTTACTGTTCGCCATACCTGCGCGCGAGGCCGGGCAGCCGTCACGGCTACGACATCATCGACCACAACGCGCTCAACCCCGAGATCGGCACGCCGCAGGAGTTCGAGCGCTTCGTTACGACGCTGCGCGAGCACGGCATGGGCCACATCCTCGACATGGTGCCCAATCACATGGGCGTCATGGGCGCCGACAACGCGTGGTGGCTCGACGTGCTGGAGAACGGTCCGGCATCGGCGTATGCGCACTTTTTCGACATCGAGTGGCACCCGGTCAACCCCGCGCTCCAGAACAAGGTGCTGGTACCGGCCCTCGGCGATCAATACGGCGTCGTGCTCGAGCGAGGCGAGCTCAAGCTCACCTACGACGCGGGTGCGGGCGAGTTGAGCGTGCGTTACTACGACCATCGCTTCCCCGTCGACCCGCGCGAGTATCCGCGGATACTCGAAGGCGCGCTCGAAGCTCTCGCCCTGGGCGAGATCCCGCGGCACGCAGCAGACGAGCTGGCGAGCCTGTGCGGCGCGCTGGGGCGTTTGCCCGCGCGCGACGAGCCGCTGCCAGCGCGCAGGCTCGAGCGGCAGCGCGACAAGGACGTGCACAAGCGGCAGCTCGCGCGATTCTCGTCCGAGCACCCGGCCATCGCGGCCGCGATCGAGCGCGCGGTGCAGGGCTTCAACGGCGACCCGGCGAAAGCCTCGGGCTTCGAGCGCCTGCACGAGCTGCTGGAAGCGCAAGCCTACCGGCTTTCGTCGTGGCGCGTCGCCGCCGACGAGATCAACTACCGCCGGTTCTTCGACGTCAACGACCTCGCGTCGCTGCGCATGGAGGACGAAGACGTCTTCGAGGCAACGCACCGCTACGTCCTCGTGCTCGCGGCCGGAGGCAAGGTCGACGGACTCAGGATCGACCACCCCGACGGTCTCTACGATCCCGAGCAGTATTTCAAGCGCCTGCAAAGCAGATACGCGCAGCTCGCGGGCATCGATGCGGAGCCGGACGAGGACGGCCGGCCGGCGCGACCGCTCTACGTCGTCATCGAGAAGATCGCCGCGACGCACGAAAAAATCCCCGAGTCGTGGGCGGTCTACGGCACGTCGGGTTACCGCTACGCCGTGCTGGTGAACGGCGTGCTGGTGGACACCGACGCCGCGGACGAGATGGAGCGTGTTTACCGCGGTTTCGCGGAAGACGCGCCGGCCTACGCGGACGCGGTATACGACGGCAAGCGCGCGATCATGCGGGCCGCCCTAGCCTCGCCGCTGGCGATGCTCGCAACCGAGCTCCTGCGCATCGCGCACGCCGACCGGCACACGCGCGACTACACGCTCAACAACCTTCGAGATGCGCTCGCCGAGGTCGTCGCGGGCTTCCCGGTCTATCGCACCTACATC
>CAZULX010000247.1:0-5180 GCA_964621335.1 uncultured Streptomycetaceae bacterium | reverse complement strand
GGGCGCTGAAGATGTCCCCGGTGAGGACGTAACGCATCGCCTTGTACTTGCCGACCGCGCGGGTGAGCCGCTGGGTGCCGCCGCCTCCGGGGATGATGCCTATCTTCACCTCGGGCTGGCCGAACTTCGCCGACTCGCCTGCAATGATGATGTCGCAGGTCATCGCGAGCCGGTTGATGCGCACCAGCGCGACGTTCGCGGATGGGCGCTCGACGAGGACGACTTCAGCCATGGCGCTGCTCCTATTTAGCGAGCCCCAGGTCGACGAGGACGGCTTTCATCGCGGCGTAATCCTTGTCGAGGTCTTTCCTGAACTGCGCGCTCGTCACGAAATCGTCCGACCAGTAATTCTTCTCGAGGTCGGCCTTCCATTCCGGGACCTGCGTCGCCTTGCGCAGCACCCCTTCCCAGTACGCGACCTGCTCGGGCGTGAGTCCGGGCGGGCCTACGATCGAGCGCCAGCCGCCGAACACGAGGTCGACGCCCAGCTCTTTCCACGTCGGCACGTTCGCGAGCGCACCGCCGAAGCGTTGCGGCGCCGCGACGGCGACGACCCTCATGCGGCCGTTCGCAACGTGCCCCGCAGCATTGCCCGCCGCGGTCGTCACGAGGTCGATGTGCGCGCCGAGCAGGTTGGTGATCGCCTCCGCCGAGCCTTTGTACGCGATGACTTTCAGGCTCTGCGGGTTGCCGCCCAGCGCTTTCATGAGCAGCCCCGCGGCGATGTGGTTATGGCTGCCGAGCGCCGTCGCAAAACCGATCGCGACCGTCTTGGGGTCCTTCTTCAGCCGTGCTGCGAGGTCCTTGCCGTCCTTGATCGACGATTCCGCATTCACCGCGAACACGACGTAATCGTTGAAGAGCGAGGCGATGGGGGTGAAATCGGAGTGGTGGATCTTGCTTCTGCCGGCGATGTGGTTGCCGAGCAGCGCGGTCGTACCGACGAGCAGCGTGTGCGGGTCGTTTTTGCGCTGGCTCACGTAGGTGAACGCGATGCTGCTGCCGCCGCCGGGCTTGTTCACGACCGTGAAGCTCACCGGAACGAGCTTGTTCTGCACGAGTATCCGCTCGACGGTGCGCGCGGTCTTGTCGTTGCTGCCGCCGGGCGCGGAGCCGACGACGATCTCGACGTTTTTCTGCGGCGACCATGCCTGGGCGGAAACGCCGCCTGCGGCGAAAGCCATCAGGGCGGCGAGAGCGGTGCGTGCGTATCTCATACTGCCTCCTCGTTAAATGTGTGGATTGATCGTAACGATCGAGCGACCCGAAAGATGACGGGCGCTCACAGCCTGCTCAGGTTCGCCGCCTTCACCACGCGCTCGTACTTTGCGATCTCGTCGCGCACGAATTTGTCGAAAGCCTGCGGCGTATCGCCCATGGGCTCGAGGCCGTCGGCGATGAAGCGCTTTTGCAGGTCGGGGCTTTTCAGGATCCTGTCCACTTCGGCGTTCCAGCGGGCGATGATGTCTTTAGGCGTTTTCGCCGGCGCCATCAAGCCGAACCACGTCGTCGCCTCGTAACCCTTCACGCCGGATTCGTCGAAAGTCGGCACTTTCGGCAGCGCGCTGAAGCGTTTGAGGCTTCCGATCGCGATCGCGCGCAGTCGGCCGGACTCGATGTGCGGCAGGAGCGAAGGCACCCCACTGAAGATCATGTGCACGTGGCCGCCTATCGTATCGGCGAGCGCGGGGGTGTTCCCTTTGTACGCGATGTGCGTGATATCGATTTTCGCCATCACCTTGAGGAGCTCGCCCGCCATGCGGTTCGAGCTGCCTGCGCCGCTCGATGCGAAATTGAGCTGCCCGGGCTTCGCCTTGGCAAGCGCGATCAGTTCCTTCAGGTTTCTCGCCGGCACCGTCGGGTGTATCGACAGGACGTTCGCGCCTTTCACGCAGAGGATGACCGGCGCGAGATCGCGCAGCGTGTCGTAAGGCATTTTGGCGAACAGGCTCATGTTGATCGCATTCGCAGCGCCGCCCATCAACATCGTGTAACCGTCGGGGGCCGCCCGCGCCACCGCGTCCGAGCCGATGTTGGTGGATGCGCCGGGGCGGTTATCGACGAGCACCTGCTGCTTGAACACGGGCGAAAGCTTTTCTGCGATCGCGCGCGCGGTGATGTCGGTGTTGCCGCCGGCTGCGTACGGCACGATGATGCGCACGGGCTTGACCGGATAGGTCTGGGCGTAGGCCGGCGCGGCGATCAGTGCGGCACAGGCTGCGAGTGTTGTGATGCGTACGGTCATGCTGAGGTTGCTCCTTTGTTGATTGGCTCCCCTCTCCCTCCGGGAGTGGGGTCGGGGGTGAGGGATGGAGGGGTCGGGGGTGAGGGAATCACCTCGTTGACCAGCGCTTCCCCGCGCTGCCAGCGTTCGAGGTTGTCGAGAAAGATTTCCATCACGCGCTGATCGTTGCCCGACGCCGCGGAGGAGTTGTGCGGCGTCACGAGAACGTTGGGCAGATTCCACAGCGGCGAGTCCTGCGGCAGCGGCTCGTGCTCGAAGACGTCGAGGTAGGCGCCGGCAAGACGCCCCTCTCGTAACGCATCGGTGAGTGCGGCCTCGTCCACGATCTCGCCGCGCGCGATGTTGATGAGGTGCGCGTGTTTCGGCAGCCGCGCGAGGAGCTCCGCGCCGAGGAGGCCGCGCGTCTCGGGCGTCAATGGACACGCGAGTATCAGCCAGTCGGCGCGCTGAAGGAGCTCTCCCAGGCGCTCGGGCGGGTGCAACTCGTCCACCGGGTCCTCCGCGGTGCGCGCGCTGCGGCGCACGCCCACGACCCTGAGCCCCAGTGCCCGCGCCAGGCGGGCGATTTCCCTGCCGATGTGGCCGAGGCCGACGACGATCGCGGTCTGGCCTTGCAGGTCGCGCGGCACCTCGTCTCCGCGCATCGGCTCCCACCGGCGCCCGGCCTGCGCGGCGAGCCAGCGCGGGAAACGGCGCGAGAGCATGAGGAGCGCGGTGATCGCCGTCTGGGCGATTGGCGCGGCGGTCGAGCCGGCCGAAGTCGTGAGGCGCACGCCGCGCTCGAGCAACTCGGTGTAGATCGGGTGGTCGACGCCGACGTTGAAAGCGTGCAGCCATTTCAGGTTCGGCGCCTTGCGCACCGTCGAAAAAAACTGCCGCGAATAGTCGGGAAAGACATCGCCGGAGAAAAGCGCGACCTCCACGCTCGCGCACACCGCGTCGGGCAGCCGCGCTTCGCGGTCCTCGGGAAGCGCGATGACTTCGATCGGTCTGCCGGCGGCGCGCGCATTGCGCGCGATCCCGGCGCCGCGCTCGCGCGCGACACGGTGTGAAAGCAGCAGCGTGGTCATCCGGGGTGAAAGAGAAAGAGGCCGGGGTCGATTTCGTTTGCGACGCGCAGGCTCGAAATATCGACCCTGGCCCCATTTTGCCATAACTGTTCTCGGCTAGAATCTCCAGCAAGAACAATGCTTACGTGTGGAATGTGGATACTCTGGCTTTAGCGCAGGCGCTCATCGCACGCCCTTCGGTGACGCCGGAGGATGCGGGCTGCCTCGATCTGATTGCGGAACATCTCGCGCCGCTCGGCTTCACGTGCGAGCGCATGGACAGTAACGGCGTCTCCAACCTCTGGGCGCGGCGCGGCGCCGCGGCCCCGCTATTCGTTTTCGCGGGCCATACCGACGTCGTCCCCACCGGTCCGCCCGAGCAGTGGACCAGTCCTCCTTTCGAGCCGGTGATCCGCGATGGCGCGCTGTGGGGCCGCGGCGCCTCCGACATGAAGAGCTCGATCGCGGCATTCATCGAGGCGGTTCGCGGATTCGTGGGCGAACACCCCGACCACACGGGCTCGATCGCGCTGCTGCTTACTTCCGACGAGGAAGGTCCCGCCACCGACGGCACCGTGACGGCCGTGCGCGCGCTCGCCGACCGCGGGGAAAAGCTCGATTATTGCGTCGTCGGCGAGCCCACCGCGGTCAAGCGCACCGGAGACATGATCAAGAACGGCCGCCGCGGATCGCTGTCGGGCGGGCTCGTCGTGAAAGGCGTGCAGGGCCACGTCGCGTACCCGCACCTCGCGCGCAACCCGATTCACGAGATCGCCGCGGCGATCGCGGAGCTCGCGCAGGTCGAGTGGGACCGCGGCAACGAATACTTTCCGCCGACCACGTGGCAGATCTCGAACATGAATTCCGGCACCGGCGCGAACAATGTCATACCCGGCACGGTGCATATCAGGTTCAACTTCAGGTTCTCGACGGCGAGCACGGTCGAAACCCTGCAGACGCGCGTGCACGGCATCCTAGACCGTCACGGCGTGGATTACGATCTCGACTGGAGCTACGACGGAAGGCCCTACCTCACCGGCAGGGGCGACCTCGTCGAGGCGGTCGCGCGCGCGATCCGCAAGGAGACCGGGATCGAAACCGAGCTGTCGACCACGGGCGGCACTTCCGACGGGCGTTTCATCGCGGACGTCTGTCCCCAGGTCGTCGAACTGGGCCCGGTCAATGCGACCATACACAAGATCAACGAGTGCATCCGCCTCGATGACCTCGAGCCGCTGCCGCGCATCTACCGGCAGGTGCTCGTAGAATTACTGGCGAACTGAGCCTGGAAGGCTGAAGACGATGACGAGGCTGGACAACCTCTACGAGGTGCCCAAGGACCTGCCCGTGCCGCAGGACGACGGCGCGAGCGCGCACCTCGAAGGCATGCGCCTGCCTTCCATACCGCTCATGTCCACGCGCGGCGAGCGGGTCGACCTTTCGACGCGCGGCGGGCGCACCGTGGTCTATTGCTATCCTCGCACCGGCCGTCCCGACGAGCCCTCGCCGGCGGGCTGGAACGAGATTCCCGGCGCGCGCGGCTGCACGCCGCAATCGTGCGCGTTCCGCGATCATTACGCGGAGCTGCGGGCGCTCGGCATCGACGCGGTCTTCGGCCTCTCCACGCAGGACACCGCCTATCAGACCGAGGCCGTGCAGCGCCTGCACCTGCCTTTCGACCTTCTGTCGGACGAGAAGCTCGCCTTTGCGCAGGCGCTGAAGCTGCCCACGTTCGAGGTCGAGGGCATGACGCTCATCAAGCGGTTGACGATCGTCATCCACGCCGGAAGCATCGAGCACGTGTTCTATCCGGTCTTTCCGCCCGATGCGAATGCGCCCGCGGTCATCCACTGGCTGGTGGAGCGCAGCACCGCGAGATAGTGGTG
>CAZULX010000246.1:0-4227 GCA_964621335.1 uncultured Streptomycetaceae bacterium | reverse complement strand
AGCGTCTGCAGGAAGTTGAGCGCGGTGCGCTCCCCGGTGAGGAGCGCACGCGAGGTTCCGGTGATTTCGCAGACTGTCCCGTCGCGCGCCATCGCGTCGCCGTCGCGCGCGCGCCAGTCGATGCGCGCTTCCGGGTCCAGCGTGCGAAAGCATGCTTCCGCCCACGCCTGCCCGCAGAGAATCGCCGCCCCGCGGCACACGATCGTTGCGCGCGCGTGCCCGCCCTCGGGCGTCAGCATCGCGGTCCAGTCGCCCGCGCCCACGTCTTCGGTGAGGGCGGCACTCACGTTACGCTCAATCTCCTGTGCGAGGTCCACGGTTTTCCTCTAGGCTTACCATTCGCTCATAGTTTACGGCTCAGTGCGGCGGAGCGGTCGCAAGACCGCCGAAGAGAGACCGTGGTTTCCCTCCGTAGTGTTCACCGGCGAGTCCGAGCGTAGCGAGGTCGGGGGTTATGGAAGGATTGGGCAGCGTCGTTTCGTATGGTCTCGGGACGGTCATCGCGTTTCTGGTGATCGGCGCGCTCGTCGTTCTCGTCATTCACGACGTCACGCAGAAGAAGCACACCGTCCTGCGCAATTTTCCGGTCATCGGGCGGCTGCGGTTCTTCTTCGAGAACCTGGGCGAATACTTCCGGCAGTACTTCTTCGCCGGCGACCGCGCCGAGATGCCTTTCAACCGCGCGACCCGCGGCTGGATTTATCGCAGCGCGAAGAACGAAGGCGGAATCATCGGCTTCGGCTCGACCAACGACCTGCGCGAGCCCGGTTCCATCATCTTCGTGAACCATGCGTTCCCCGTGCTCGAGGAAGACCGGCTGCCGACGCCGTCGATACTCATCGGCGAAGGCTACTGCCGCGAGCCGTTCGAAGCGAAGTCGATCGTCAACGTGAGCGGCATGAGCTTCGGCGCGATCTCGGAGCCCGCGGTGAGGGCGCTCTCGCGCGGCGCGGCCGAAGCGGGGTGCTGGCTCGACACGGGCGAAGGCGGGCTCTCGCCTTATCATGGCGAAGGCGGTTGCGACGTGATCATGCAGATCGGCACCGCGAAGTACGGCATACGCAATCTCGACGGCACCTTCTCGGAGCAGCGCGCGAAAGAGCTCGCCCCGCACGTCAAGGCCTTCGAGATCAAGCTCTCCCAGGGGGCCAAACCGGGCAAGGGCGGGGTGCTTCCCGCGAGCAAGGTCACTGACGAGATCGCGCGCATCCGCGGCATACCGGCGCAATGCGACTCGATCAGTCCCAACCGCCATCTCGACATCGCCAGCGTCGATGAGCTCCTCGACCAGGTCGCGCGCATCCGGGACGTCACGGGCAAGCCTGTGGGCGTCAAAACCGCGATCGGGGGCTGGGAATTCATGAACGAGCTGTGCGACGCGGTGCTGCGGCGCGGACAGGCGTACGCCCCCGATTTCCTCGCGATCGACGGGGCTGAAGGCGGCAGCGGCGCCGCACCGCAGACGCTCATGGACCACATGGCGCTGCCCATCGCCGAAGCGCTGCCGCGCGTGATCGATGCTCTGCTTCAGTCGGGGCTGAAAGGCCGTATTCGCGTTGCCGCCGCCGGAAAGCTCGTGACTTCCGCGCGCGCGGCGTGGGCGCTGTGCGTCGGCGCCGATTTCGTGAACACGGCGCGCGGCTTCATGTTCGCGCTGGGTTGCATACAGGCGTTGCGCTGCCACACCAACACCTGTCCCACGGGTGTGACGACGCACAACAAGCGCCTGCAGCGCGGGCTGGTGGTGGAAGAGAAATACCTGCGGGTCGCGAGCTACTGCCGCAACATGAACCTGGAAATCGACATGATCGCGCACTCCTGCGGCTGCCGGCACGCGCGCGAGCTCCGGCGCGAGCACGTACGCATGGTGCAGTCCGCCAACAACAGCGTCTCGCTCAACATGCTTTATCCCTACCCCGAGACGGGGGTGCGGCCGATGCCGCTCGCGATCCAGGGCGCTCCGGCGACCGAAAAAACCCTTCATACCGCAGGGACTTGAAAAGGCACCGGCAGGCCCGATTTAGGCAGGAGGACAGACAGGAAGAGGCTAACCAGGGGCCAGCCATGCGCTTCGACAAGTTCACGACCAAGTTCCAGCAGGCCTTCGCCGACGCGCAGAGCGTCGCGGTGGGCAACGACAATCCCTATATCGAGCCGCAGCATCTGCTGCACGCGCTCCTCGAGCAGGACGACGGCAGCACCGCCTCGATCCTCGCGAAAGCGGGCGTCAACGTCCCCGCGCTCAAGACCGCGGTAAAAAGCGCGATCGACCGCCTGCCCAAAGTCGAAGGCACGGGCGGTGAGGTCAACGTCTCGCGCGAGCTCGCGAACCTTCTCAACCTGACCGACAAGGAAGCGCAGAAGCGCGGCGACCAGTACATCGCCTCCGAGCTTTTCCTGCTGGCGGCCACCGAGGACAAAGGCGAGACCGGGCGGCTGCTCAAACAGGCCGGCGCCAAGCGCAAGGACCTGGAGCTCGCCATCAGCTCGGTGCGCGGCGGCGAAAACGTTCAGAACGCGGATGCCGAAGGCGCGCGCGAAGCCCTCAAGAAATACACCCTCGACTTAACCGAGCGTGCACGCTCCGGCAAGCTCGATCCGGTGATCGGCCGCGACGAGGAAGTGCGGCGCGTGATCCAGATCCTCCAGCGCCGCACCAAGAACAACCCGGTGCTGATCGGCGAGCCCGGCGTGGGCAAGACCGCCATCGTCGAGGGCCTCGCGCAGCGCATCATCAACGGCGAAGTGCCCGAGACGCTCAAGGGCAAGCGCGTGCTTTCGCTCGACATGGCGGCGCTGCTCGCCGGCGCCAAGTACCGCGGCGAGTTCGAGGAGCGCCTGAAATCGGTGCTCAAGGAAATCGCCCAGGAAGGCGGCCGCATCATCGTCTTCATCGACGAGATCCACACCATGGTCGGCGCGGGCAAGGCCGAAGGCGCGATGGACGCGGGGAACATGCTGAAGCCCGCTCTCGCGCGTGGCGAGCTCCACTGCGTGGGCGCGACGACGCTCGACGAATACCGCAAGTACATCGAAAAAGACGCCGCGCTCGAGCGCCGCTTCCAGAAAGTGCTGGTCGACGAGCCTTCGGTCGAAGCAACGATTGCGATCCTGCGCGGGTTGCAGGAGCGCTACGAGCTCCATCACGGCGTCGATATCACCGACCCGGCGATCGTCGCCGCGGCCGAGCTTTCGCATCGTTACATCACCGACCGTTTCCTTCCCGACAAGGCGATCGACCTGATCGACGAGGCGGGAGCGCGCATCAAGATGGAGATCGACTCCAAGCCCGAGGCGATGGACCGCCTCGACCGGCGACTGATCCAGTTGAAGATCGAGCGCGAGGCGATGAAGAGGGAAACCGACGACGCGTCGAAGAAGCGCCTCGGACTCATCGAGAACGAGATCGCCAACCTCGAGCGCGAGTACGCCGACCTGGAAGAGATCTGGAAAGCCGAGAAAGCGCAGGTGCAGGGCAGCGCGCACATCAAGGAAGAGATCGAGCGCGTCAAGGCGGACATCGTCAAGCTCCAGCGCGAAGGCAAATTCGACAAGGTCGCCGAGCTCCAGTACGGTAAGCTCCCGCAGCTCGACGCGCAGATGAAGCAGGCCGAGAAGGCGAACGAGAGCGGCGACAAGGTGAGGCCGCGACTTCTGCGCACGCAGGTCGGCGCCGAAGAGATCGCCGAAGTCGTCTCGCGCGCCACCGGGATTCCGGTGTCCAAGATGATGCAGGGCGAGCGCGAGAAGCTGCTTCTCATGGAAGACGCGCTCCATCGCCGCGTGATCGGCCAGGAGGAAGCGGTGCGCCTGGTTTCGGACGCGATCCGGCGCCAGCGGGCGGGCCTCGGCGACCCGAAGCGGCCGTACGGCTCGTTCCTGTTCCTCGGACCGACCGGCGTCGGCAAGACCGAGCTCTGCAAGGCGCTCGCGGAATTCCTGTTCGATTCCGAAGAGCATCTCATCCGCATCGACATGTCGGAGTTCATGGAGAAGCACTCGGTCGCGCGTCTCATCGGCGCGCCCCCCGGTTACGTTGGCTATGAGGAAGGCGGCTATCTAACCGAGCTCGTGCGCCGCAAGCCCTATTCGGTGATCCTGCTCGACGAAGTCGAGAAAGCGCACCACGACGTCTTCAACGTGCTCCTCCAGGTGCTCGACGACGGCCGCATGACCGACGGGCAGGGCCGCACGGTGGATTTCAAGAATACCGTGATCGTCATGACT
>CAZULX010000245.1:0-3207 GCA_964621335.1 uncultured Streptomycetaceae bacterium | reverse complement strand
CGGCAAGCGCCTCGAGATCTTCGGCATTTCCAACGCGCCGCTCACCCCGGCGATGCGCGCGGAAGCGACGGTCGGCTTCAACCGCGACGTGATGCCCGCCATCATCGACGGGCGCATCGTGCCGGTCGTCGACCGGGTCTTCGCGTTCGACGAGTTGCCGGCAGCCAAGGCCTACGTCGAGTCCGGCGCGCAGATCGGGAAAGTCGTCGTCCGTCTCGACTGATCGGCTCGCGCTAGCGAGCATCGCCCCGTCGCGCGCTCGGCGGCGCCGGGCATTTCGTCTTGCGGCGACCCCTCTCGCGCGCTACAGTCGGCGCGGGACTTCCAGACCCGATTCCATGTTGTGGCCATGACGCCGAGGGGGTGTCTTTGTACGTTTCCGTTATTCCAGAGAATGCTCAGTTCGATTTCATCGTCGTCGGTGCGGGCTCGTCGGGGTGCGTGCTCGCGAACCGGCTGAGCGCCGACGGTCGCCACGAGGTGCTGCTGATCGAAGCGGGCGGCCGCGACAACCGGTTGAACATCCACATTCCGCTCTTCGTCGCGCGGCTTCTGATGGACGAGACGGTGACGTGGCCTTTCAAGACCGAGCCGCAAACGCATCTGAACGGCAAGCAGCAGCTGTGGGTGCGCGGGCGCGTGATCGGCGGCTCGAGCTCGATCAACGGCAACCTCTTCGTGCGCGGCGACCCCGCCGAATACGACAACTGGCGCGAGTCCGGCTGCACCGGCTGGGGCTATTCCGACATGCTGCCCGTGTTCAAGCGGCTCGAGGATTATCCCGAAGGCGATCCGGCCGTGCGCGGCAAGGGCGGGCCGGTCGGCGTCACCAACCTGCACAAGTTCGACGAGCTCTCGGATGCTTTCGTCGACGCGTGCGAAGAGAGCGGCTACCGGCGCCTTCACGATTACAACGACGGCAGCTACGAAGGCGCTTTCCACCTCCAGTATTCGACTCGCAAGGGGCTGCGCTCGAGCTCCGCGGTCGCGTATCTCAAGCCGGCGCTCAACAGGCCGAACCTGACTGTGCTGACCGACGCGACCGCGACCCGCGTGCTGACCGAGGGCGCGCGCGCGACCGGAATCGAGATATCGCACAACGGCGGCTTGCACCAGGTCGGCGCGCGGCGCGAAGTGCTGCTCTCGGCGGGTCCGCTCAAGTCGCCGCAGATCCTCGAGCTCTCGGGAATCGGCAACGCCGAGGTGCTGCAGAAGCACGGCATCGGCATCGTCCACCATCTTCCCGGCGTGGGCGAGAACCTGCGCGATCACCCCAACGTGCGCCTGACTTACGAATGCGCGAAGCCGATCACGATCAACGACGTGCTGCGCAACCCGCTCCTGCGGATGAAGGAAGGCTTGCGCTTCATTTTCACGCGCAAAGGATTCCTCACGATCTGCTCCGCGACCGCGCAGGCGAACGTGCGTTCCGACGCGCAGGCGCAGCAGCCCGATCTGGTGCTGCGGCTCCTTCCGGTTTCGGGCAAGGACCGCTACGCGCGCACCGCGCGCTACGGCATGGATCCTTTTCCCGGGTTCGCGATCGGCGTCACCGTGCTCCAGCCGCGCTCGATAGGCGCGCTCCACATTCGCTCGACCGATCCTTACGAGCAGGCGAGCATGGACCCGAAATACCTCTCGCACGAAGCCGACGCGCAGCTTTTTCTCGACGGCATGCGCCTCGCGCGCAAGCTCGCCGAGCGTCCCGCGATCAAGCCGCTCATCGTGCGCGAGACGCGCCCCGGACCGGGCGTCACGGACAGCGCGGGCATGCTCGATTACGTGCGCGACACCGTGCAGACGAGCTGGCACATGGTCGGCACGTGCAGGATGGGCACCGACGACGCGGCGGTCGTCGATCCGCAGCTCAGGGTGCGTGGTGTCGCGAACCTGCGCGTGATCGATTCGTCGATCTGTCCGACGATACCTTCTTCGAACACCAACGTGCCTTCGCTCGCGATCGGCGAGAAAGGCGCGGACCTGGTGCTCGCCGCTGCGCAGCAATAGCGCCCTTCATACAACCATTTGTGCTGAGCGCGACCAGTGGAGTCGCCGCACGCTGTTCATCGCGCACCAGGAAATCGTGAAAGCAGAGTAGGAGACCGGATGCAAGCGCAGGAATCGAACTATGACGTGATCGTGGTCGGCGGCGGCAATGCAGCGCTGTGCGCGGCGATCTCTGCAAGCGACGACGGCGCCAAAGTGCTACTGCTCGAGCGCGCGCCGCAGGACGACCGCGGCGGCAACAGCTCGTATACCGAAGGGCTGCTGCGCTGCGTGTACAACGGCGCCGAGGACATCGAGGCGCTTTCGCCCGATTTGAGCGAAGAGGAAATGAAGAGCGACTTCGGAACCTACACCGAAGATCAGTTCTTCGACGACATGGCGCGCGTGACGCAGAATCGCACCGATCCCGACCTGTGCGAGATCCTGGTGAGGGGCAGCAACCCGATCATGCACTGGCTGAAAGACAAAGGCGTGCGCTGGCTGCCGCAGTTCGGGCGCCAGTCGTTCAAAGTCGAAGGCAAGTACACGTTCTGGGGCGGCGCGACCCTCGCCGCGGTGGGCGGCGGCCACGGCCTCGTCGACACGCTCTACAAAGCGGCCGAGAAAGCCGGCGTGCAGGTGCTCTACGACGCGTGGGTGCGCGACCTCCTGCACTCCGACCGCGGCGTGCACGGCATCGTGGCGACGATCGACGGCGCAACGCGCGAAATACGCGCGCCCGCCGTGCTGCTCGCGTGCGGCGGTTTCGAAGCCAACGCGGCGTGGCGCGCGCGCCATCTCGGCCCCGGCTGGGATCTCGCCAAAGTGCGAGGCAGCAAATACAACACCGGCGACGGCCTTGAGATGGCGATGCGCATGGGGGCACAGCCGTGCGGGCACTGGTCCGGCTGCCATTCGGTCGGCTGGGAGCGGTATGCGTCGGATTTCGGAGACTTCTCCACCACGGACGATTACGAGCGCGACAGCTACCCCTTCTCGATCATGGTGAATGCGGAAGGCAAGCGGTTTCTGGACGAAGGCGCCGACATCCGCAATTACACTTATGCCAAGTATGGGCGCATCATCCTGCAGCAGCCGATGCAGTTCGCGTGGCAGCTCTTCGATTCATCCGTGACGCACCTGCTGCGCCCCGAGTACCGCTCGAAGCACGTAACGAAGGTGATCGCGGGAAGCATCGAGGAGCTGGTCGAGAAGGTCGAG
>CAZULX010000244.1:0-6128 GCA_964621335.1 uncultured Streptomycetaceae bacterium | reverse complement strand
CGTGCCCGCGGCGTCCGGCGCCACCGTCGCGCGCGATTGCCGGTCGTGCATCTCGCGCAGACGCTGCTGCTGATCGCGCTCGAGCTGCCGCCGCCGCACATCGGTCGAGTACGACGGCGAGGGTTGCGCCGCGCGCTCCTGTTGCTGCTGCATCTTGAGTCTCAGCTCGCTCTGCTGCTGCTCGCGAATCTGAAGCTGGCGCTGCACTTCGGCGTCGGCCGCGCCCGCCGCGGCGGCTGCGAGCGCGAGCGCGCACGTCAGGAACGCTTTCGCGGGAATGATTTTCCGATGCATGTCATAGCGACCGCAGCGGCGGCCGGAAGTTCGCCGATCACGGGTTGCGCCGCGGAAGCTTGTCCTGCGCGCGGCGGTCGAAGCGCGACACTTCGATGACGATGCGCTCGTGAGTGCCTTCTCCGATGCGCTCCCTCTCGTCGTCGGCCCACACTCGAAAAGTGATCCGGCGCCCGTCGACACGGGTGACTTCGGCGCCCGCCTTCACGCGCAGGCCCACTGGCGTCGCCGCGACGTGCGTGATGTCGAGCCGCGTGCCCACGGTCTGGTGGCCGGCCGGCAGCAGACCTTCGACCGCATTCAACGACGCCTCTTCCATGAGGCTCACCATGACCGGCGTTGCGAGTACTTTGACTTTTCCGCTCCCGACGTGAGGTGCGGTGTCGCGCGTCCCGACGAGAATCTCCGCCGTGCCGGCGAGGCCGGGATGCAGTTGCGCGGTTGCGTCCATCATGTGGCTTCGGACGACCGCCGCGCGCGGGGCGAGCGCCACCCGCCCCTGCCGGCTGGCCGTGATGCCGCCTCCGTGTTATAGTCGAGCGCGACCGTATTATTAGACGCGGCCATCTTCGATGGACCGCACGCAATCACCGAGTTCCGCCTTTTTTCCACCGCCTTCAGCCGCTCTCCTGTCGAGGGGCGTCGGGCGTTCGCGCCGTGTTTCATGAACAGATCGACATGTCTAGAGGCAAACCAAGGAGGTAGTGAATGAGAGTCATCTGGCGTTTCTTCGTCGGAGAGGACATGCGCTGGCGGTGGCAGCAGCTGTCCGTGGATCGGGCCGTGGTCGCTGAGTCGCGCTCGTCGTACGAAAAGTACGAGCGCTGCCTCGCCGCCGCGCAAGCCAAAGGTTACATCTTCGAGGCCGCGCAGGACAGGCTGCCCCGCCCCGGTAACCGCATCTACTCCAGGCCTTAGCGCCGAACGCCGGACCCCGCAGGGTCCGGCGTTTTTCTTTCGTCGCATCGTGCTTCGCTGACGGTCGGCTTCCCGTCGAAGCGTCAGCCCGGCACCGCGCGCTTTTCCGCTTTGTGCGAGATCGCCGCGTTCACTCGCGGCATGACTTCGGTCGCCATCAGCTCCATCGAGTGTTTGGCGAGCGCCGGATCGGCCCAGTCCATGCCGGCGTAGACGAGCTCGCCGAAGTCGCCCGCTTCCTCGCGCAGCCGCAATATGTCGTCGACCACCTTGTTCACCGAGCCGCAGATCACCAGCCGGTCGAGCATGTATTCCTCGGTCAACTCGCTGTCGTCCTGTTCCTGATGGGTCTTGAAGATCCCGTGCCGCCTGGAGAGCATCATCTTCTTCAACAGGAGCTTCCAGTAGTAGCGATACGGGCTGTCGGGATCGGAGCGGGCGTAGCGCAGCGCGACCTTGTCGTCGTCGGCGACGAAAACGGTGCGCGCGACGCGCCAGTCGGCGAGGTCTGCAACCTGACCCGCTTTGCGCTTGCCTTCGGAATAGTTCGCCCAGTGGCTCGGCAGCCATTTCGAAAGCAGGAAGCTGGCGGACAGCGGATGGAAGTCGCGCTCGCCCATCGCGATGACACCTTTGGAGAACGGCGCGACGACCGTGCCCACGATCTCCGGACGCGGCTTCTGATAAGGCTTGTAGAGGGCGCCGCGCTGGATCTCGGGCACGCTCGTCTTCGCGGTGGTCACCTTGAAGCGGTTACCGGGGAAATCGATGTCGTACGGCGGCTCGCGCTCCCAGATCGCGAGAATCACGTCGATCGCTTCGGCGAAAAGCTTGTTGCGATCTTCGGAAAGGAGACCGAGCGCCTCCGCATCGGAAGCGAGCGCTCCGGGACTGATGCCGAATATGAAGCGCCCTTTCGCGAGGTGGTCGAACATCGCGGCGTGCGATGCGATCAGCGTGGGATGCGTGTGCGACAGGTTGGAAGTCCCGGTCCCGAGCCTGATCGTCTTCGTGTCGTTGATGAGGGTGGCGAGAAAAATGAAGCTGTTGGTGACGTTCTCCGATTTCTCGGTGAGATGCTCGCCTATGAAAGCGTCGTGAAACCCGAGCCGGTCGGCGAGTATGATGGCCTCGCGATCTTCCTGCAGGGTGGTCGCGGGGTCGCGGTGCGCGGGATGCAGCGGCATCATGAACATGCCGAGTCGCATTGAATCTCTCCGGTGGAAAATCAAACGCGTGAGTTTAGCCGAAGCCCGCGCCCTGCGCGGCGCGGTGTCCATAGGCATCGCGCGAAGCCCGCTCTTAAAGACTTGCGAGTACCTTGCCCCAGCGCGCGTCGGGACGGGCCGGCATGCGCTCTCCTGCCGCATGCAGCGCAGCCCACGTCGTCGACAGGATGTTGAGCAGCACGGGCCGGCCAAACTCCACTTCCAGCAGCGGCACCGCGTGTATGGCGAACCACAGTCCGCCGGGCAGGAGCAGCGCCTGCGCGGCCGGTGCCGCGCGCAGCGCCTCGCGGCCGAGCTCGAGCGCGAGCAGGTGGTCGTCGGCGGGGCTCGAGTATTTGTTCTGCTGCAGCGAGCGTGCGCGGGAGCGGCAGGCTAGAACTTCGATCCCCGCGTCGGCGAGGTAGCGCGTCAGCGCGGCGTTGACCGCCTCGGGCCAGCGCGTCGCCAGCGCGATGCGCGTCGCGCCGAGGTGCTGCAGCGTCGCGATGTGCGCTTCGAGGTCGGTGTCGCAGGCGATGCCGGTGCGGGACTGCGCTTCGGCGAGGATCTCGCGCATTTTGCTGCGGCCGAGGGCGGAGGCGACCGGGACGCCGGAAAGGGCGATGCGGTCGCATTTCTTGGACGCGAGGAGGTCGAACGCGCGCCACAGCATCGGCAGGTTCTCTTCCACCGCGGCGAGGCTGTATTCCTTAAGGTCGAGACCGGTCGTGATCAGCATCATCCCTTCGGGCGCGATGCGATAGAACTGATACGCGTCCATATCGGTATACAGATGGGGAATGACGTAACCGAGCTGATGCCAGGGGGCGATGATGGTCATGAGGAGTTCGCCGTATAAAGGGCCCGCATCGCTGCAGGCTCGCTCGTGATGTTACAAGCAATCACGGGAAAGTCTGCTGTCCATCCCGCGGCCGGCGATCACCCGCCATATGCCCTTATTCGCGTTTGGCGTGCGCTTCACTTTCCACGGCAGACCGCTCGAGCGTTCGTCAACGGCCGCGCCGGCCGCCGGCTCACTGGAAAAAGGCGGGATCCTCCGAGAGCCGGTATTCGCGGCGCATTGCATTGACGAGCACGCGCACTTCCAGGCCATAGCCTGTCGGACCGCGATAGCCGCTCATGTCCCAGTTGCACCCGCTCGCGTCCGGCGCGTGCCATTCGACCTCGCGGGCGAATATCTGCTCCCCGTCGTCCTGGACGTCCTCGATCGCGTCCAGTCTGAGCTGAATCAGATGCTTTAGCGCCGCGGCTGTTTTGAGGGTGGGCATGAGGCCTTCGCGAGTGACGTGAAGCTCGAAGCTCACGGCGTCCGGCTGCGCAGCGGGGCGACCGTGTAGCCGCTTTTCTGCGCATTCGCCAGACAGTCTTCATAAGTCACGAAAGCCATGGACGGGCTCGCGGCCTTATCGTTGGTGCGCCATCTCCACACTACGCCGTGCGCGGTTTGCGCGCGCATCGAGTACACCTCGGCCAGTTTCATCGCATCTCCGGGATCGGTTTGTAAGTGACTGCGAAGATAGCGTCCCCGATCCGCAACGTCTGTGCGGTGCCGCACGAAGGCAATCGGCGAAAGCCGGTTCTCCGGGGCGGCGGTCATGTACTTCTCCCATATGCGCGCTGACGCACCGATGCTGCGCCGCTTTGATCCGATAATCTCCAGTTCAGTGGATCAACCCCACAACGGGACAACCAATGACCGTGCTCCGTCTCGAAACATTGAACGAATACGAACGACTCGCGACAGAACTGTTCGCGGCATCGGACAAGTCCACGGTGGAGCGCGCGGCGCGCGTCCTCGCGCTGCACGTCGGCCACTACCAGCTGCGCCACGGCCCTATCAGCACCGCGGTGCTTGCCGCCATCGACACCCGGTCGCCCACTGCGGACCAACTGGGTGATCGCATCGAAGCGATGCGTGTCCTGGCTGCCGCACTCACGGTCGCTGCCGTGACGGCGTCCGACGGCGGACCTGCGGGACGTCGCCGCGCACGCCTCTAGGACGCCGTGGGAGAGCCAGCGATCGCTACCGGAAGAGTGAAAGAAACCTCGCTGCCCTCGCCGAGTGTGCTCTCGGCCCAGATCCTGCCGCCATGCGCTTCGACGATGCAGCGCGCGATGTAAAGCCCCAGTCCCAGGCCGCGGCGATCGTTCTTCCCGACCTGCCAGAAGCGCTCGAAAATCGCTTCCAGTAAATCGCCCGGTATGCCGGCGCCCGTATCGCTGATGCAGAAGCGGATCTCGCCCTCGGAAGGCTCACTACGGACCGTGATCCGGCCGCCGCTCGGAGTGAACTTGACGGCGTTCCCCAGAACATTGGCGAACACCTGAAGCATGCGGTCGTGGTCGAACGCCGCCCATAAGGGACCCGTTGCCGGGTCCGCTTCGAGGCGGACGCCCTTCGCCGACGCTGCGCCTTCAAACATACCGAGCGACTCATTCACGAGCCTCGACGCATCGGCACGCACCGCCGTTACCGCCAGCTTCCCCGCGTCGATACTGGCGACGTCCACCAGATCACCCACGAGCCGGTTCATGCGCGCCGCATAGCGTTGAATGCGCGCGGTCTCGGCCAGGGTCTCCCCGCCGTCTGCGCTTTTCGCAGCGCGCTTCGCGAGCAACGCCGCGCTCATGACGATGCCGCTCAGCAGATCGCGTAAATCGTGGCTGACGATCCCGAGGAAGTCGTCGCGGTTCGTGAGCTCGTCATCGGAGCGGTTGCGCTCGGTCAGGAGATAGCGGTCGGTGGCGTCTCTTTCCAGCGGCAACAGTCTCTTGAGGGCGCGAACGCTCTCGTCGCGCTCGCGACGCAGCCTGTCATCGGCAGCGGCGCGCTCGTCGCGCAACGCCGCGTCTTCCAGTGCGCGTTCCTCGTCGATGGTGGAAACCGGCGTGCCGCGCGCGGCCGTCTGCTCGAATTGCCGATCCGCCTCCTCGCGCGCCGCGCTCAGCAAGGCATCCGCGTTCTCGCGGGCGCGATCGACCACCGCGTCGGCATCTTCTTCGACCATCTGCTGCCGCTCGCGCAGCGCGCGGTCGGTCTTTTCGCGCTCCTCGCGCAGGCCCTCGTCCGTTTGCTCGCGCTCGGGCGAGGGCTTGTCGTCGTCGACGGCCATGCTTCAGCCGCGCATGTCGGGAACGAACGCGGCCTGGGCGGCGATCAGCCGCAGCAGATCGTCGGCGTTGACCGGCTTCACCAGGTGGTGGTGGAAGCCCGCAGCCAATGCGCGCGCGCGATCTTCCGGCTGGCCGTAACCGGTGACGGCGATCATGATCGGCAGCGGCGGCTTCATTTCCGCGTGCAGGCGCGCGATCACCTCGTAACCGTCCATTCCGGGCAAGCCGATATCGCACAGGACGATGTGCGGGCGGTCGGCCTGCACCAGCCGCACGCCGGTGACGCCATCGAAGGCTGCGGTGACCTTGTGGCCCGTCAGCTGCAGCAGCGTTTTCAGGCTCGCGTTCGCGTCGACGTTGTCCTCGATGATCACGATGCGATAGGGCACCGTGGTCGGTTCCGGCTCGACCGGCGCCCTCGCAACCCCTTCGGCTGCCGCGCTCGCCCTCAACGGAAGGGTCACGGCGAACTCGCTGCCTGCGCCCGGTCCGGGGCTACTGGCCGTCACCGTTCCCCCGTGCATTTCCACTATCGCGCGCACCACGGTAAGCCCGATCCCGAGGCCGCCGTGG
>CAZULX010000243.1:0-3853 GCA_964621335.1 uncultured Streptomycetaceae bacterium | reverse complement strand
AGCGTCTGCTCGCCCGCGAGCACCGGCGAGAGCAGGATGCGGTTGTAGTTCGGGTGCGGCTCCGCGCCGAACACCGTGATGTCGTAGACGTCGGGAGCGATCTTCAGCAGCTCCTCGATCGTGCGCACGCCGGCCATGCCGTTGCCGACGCAGACTAGGTTTAGTTTACGCATCGTCAGGCCGCAGCCCTGAGCTGTTTCTGATACAGAAACTCCAGCACCGACTTGCGCAGCCGCAGGTAAGTGGGCTCGTTGGCGAGCTCAAGGCGCTCGCGCGGGCGCGGGAGGTCGACTTCCAGGATCTCGCCGATCGTCGCGGCGGGGCCGTTGGTCATCATGACCACGCGGTCGGCGAGGAGCACGGCCTCGTCGACGTCGTGAGTCACCATGACGACCGTGCTGTTGGTTTCCGCGACGATGCGCATGAGCTCGTCCTGAAGCCGCGCGCGCGTCAGCGCGTCGAGCGCGCCGAAAGGCTCGTCCATGAGGAGCACCTTGGGCTCCATCGCGAGCGCGCGGGCGATGCCCACGCGCTGCTTCATGCCGCCCGAGATTTCCTGCGGGCGCTTGTCCGCGGCATCGGTCAAGTGCACGAGGTCGAGCGCGCGCTTCACGCGCAGAAAAAGCTGTCCTTTGCCTTCCGTCGGTCCGAACACGCGCTCCACCGCGAGGTGGATGTTCTCGAAGCAGGTCAGCCACGGCAGCAGCGAGTGGTTCTGGAAGACGACGCCGCGGTCGGGCCCGGGCCCGGTGATCTGACGTCGGGAGAGGAAGAGATAGCCCGAGGTCGGCGCGGCAAGACCGGTGATCAGATTCAGCAGCGTCGACTTGCCGCAACCGGAGTGCCCGATCAGCGTGACGAACTCGCCTTTGCGGATCTCGAGGTCGATTTCGCGCAGCGCGACGAAGGGACCTTTCTTGGTGTCGAAGGTCATGCCCGCGTTTTCGATTTTCAGGTATGCGTCCATATGTAGGTCCGTGACTGGTGACGGGTGATTGGTGACTGGTGACGGGTGACTGGTGATGGTGACGAGTGACGGGTGACTGGTGACGGGGGATTGGTGACGGGGGATTGGCGACGAGTGACGGGCGACGAGTGACCCGTGCCTATGTTGGGGGTGCTCGTCACCAGTCACCAGTCACCCGTCACTGTAGTCAATCGTATTGCCACCGCTTCGCGACCATCAGCAGCATCTGCTCGAGCGCGAGCCCGATCACGCCGATGACGATGATCGCGATCAGGATGTTTTCCACTTTCAGGTTGTTCCATTCGTCCCACACCCAGAAACCGAGCCCGACGCCGCCGGTCAGCATCTCGGCTGCGACGATGACGAGCCACGCCACGCCCATGGCGAGTCGCACGCCGGTCAGCATGTAAGGCAGCACCGCCGGGAAGAGGATTTTGGTGAAGACCTTCCACTCGGAGAGGTTCAGCACGCGCGCGACGTTGAGGTAGTCCTGCGGTACGCGCTGCACGCCGACCGCCGTGTTGATGATCATCGGCCAGATGCTGGAGATGAATATCGTCCAGATCGCGGCGGGATCCGCGCCTTTGAAGACGAGGAGACCGATCGGCAGCCACGCCAGTGGGCTCACCGGGCGCAGCAGCCCTATCACGGGCTCCGCCATGTTGCGCAGGAACATGAAGCGGCCGATGAGAAAGCCGAGCGGAATGCCGATCAACGCGGCGAACGCGAAGCCGATGCCCACGCGCGAGAGCGACCCGCCGATCTTCCAGGCGATGCCCTGGTCGTTGGGGCCGTTCCTGTAGAAAGGATCGCTGAAGACCTGGACCGCGGCGGTCCAGGTTTTCGCCGGGCCCGGTATCGACCCGGTCTGCGACACGGCAGCCCACACGGCGATGAAGAGCGCGCCGCCGAGCATCGGCGCGGTGATGCGCGCCAGGAGCTCGCGACGATAGCGCTCGCGCGAGCGCGCGGAGGAGTGCTCCGCGGCCGCTGCGCGCGTAGCCGCCGCGGCGAGCGCCGGCGCGGCGGGGTGCGGTATCACCGCCGCCCGCGGCGCGGCGGCGTTCGCGATCTCCAGCGGCGAGAGCGGCTTCGCGGCGGCGGTCATGCGATTTTCACCGGGAAGGAGAGCGCGTACTTCTTCGGGTCCTTGCCGTCCCATACGAATCCGTCCATCAGCTTCGATGTGCGCATCGCGTCGCGCGGCACGCTCACTTTCACTTGCGCCGCCGCCTGCCGGTAAAGGTCGATCTGGTTCACGGCCTTGGCGACGGCAAGGTAATCCGGGTCGCTCTTGAGGAGCCCCCATCTCCTGTGCTGCGTGAGGAACCACATGCCGTCCGACAGGTACGGGAAGTTGACCGCGCCGTCGTTGAAGAACTTCATGTAGTTCGGATCGTCCCAGGTGCGCCCGAGGCCGTTCTGGTAGCGGCCCAGGATGCGGTCGGCGATAACGTCGACCGACGTGTTCACGTAGGATGCTGCGGCGATCGTCTCGGCCATTTTGCGGCGGTTGGAGAGCGACGCATCGATCCAGCGGCTCGCTTCCAGCGTGGCCATGATCATCGCGCGCGCGGTATTGGGGTATTTCTTGACGAACGCGGCGGTCGTGCCGACGACTTTCTCCGGATGGTCTTTCCACACGTCCTGCGAGCTGGCGGCGTGTATGGACACGCCATCGACGATCCCGCGGTGGTTCCATGGCTCGCCGACGCAGAAGCCGTCCATGTTGCCCACGCGCACATTGGCGATCATTTGCGGCGGCGGGACCACGATGTTCCTGGCGTCCCGGAACGGGTTGATGCCGCTCGCTGCAAGCCAGTAGTACAGCCACATCGCGTGAGTGCCGGTCGGGAAGGTCTGCGCGAACACATACTCGCGCGGCTCTTTCTTCATGATCGCGGCAAGCTTCGCGCCGTCGGTGACGCCTTTGTCCGCGAGCTTGCGCGAGAGCGAAATGCCCTGGCCGTTGTTGTTGATCGTCATCAGCACCGCCATGTCGGTGCGAGGGCCGCCCACGCCGACCTGCAGGCCATAGACCAGGCCGTAGAGGACGTGGGCCGCATCGATGTCCCCGTTCACGAGCTTGTCGCGCACACTCGCCCACGAGGCTTCCTTGGTCGGGGTGATCTTGATTCCGTATTTCTTGTCGAAGCCGAGCACCGAAGCCATGACGACCGAGGCGCAGTCGGTGAGCGGTATGAAGCCGATTTTTACTTCCTTCTTCTCAGGTGCATCCGAGCCCGCAGCCCACGCGGCCTGGCGCACGCCCGGCGGCACCAGTGCCATCAGCGCGGCGCCGGTGAGCGTTGCGCCGGTAGTCGTGAGGAAACGCCGCCGTCCCGGAATTGCGTTGCCGGCCTTGTCGCCCTTCACCTTCACCTCGTCGCTCATGCACGCTCCTGAGAAAATAAAAAAGCGCCCGTTGCCGCGGGCAGCTACTGCCTCCCGCGTACGGACGCCGTTGTCCTCGCTGTTCCTTCCAGACGCGCTTGTCGACCGCCGTTGGCCTTACGCGCATGAGCCGCGATGCCACGCGCTCACGACGGTCCTCTACGCAAGGCCTATGCCAGTAGGCACGAACGACGGCAAGAGGTAGTGCTGCATAGGAGATTTCCCGCGCGCGAGCTTCCCGCGCGCGTCGCCAGGCACGCACCAGATGAGCGATGGCGGTGCACGCCGCGCGAAAACGCACCGATACTGTGAAATTCGCGAAGCCCGCGGATGTTGCGGTCGCGTACGACGGCGAAGTCGCGCGCACCCACGGTGCGGCGGTTAAGCCGCGCGGGAAGCGTCCACCTCCGAGGCGGCCTGCTTCATCGTCGTCGCGAGCAGCGTGTAAGCGTCGACCCACGCGGTCTTCACCTGCGGCGTGAACGCTTCGCC
>CAZULX010000242.1:0-2896 GCA_964621335.1 uncultured Streptomycetaceae bacterium | reverse complement strand
GGCGGCACGCTGCTCATGTAGAGCGCGATCTCGCCGCCCAGGAGGCCGGTGAAGGCGGGCGCCGCGCCTTTGTACGGGACATGCGTCATCCTGATTCCCACGGGGTGCTGCAGGATCTCGGTCCCCAGGTGTCCCGTAGTGCCGTTGCCGGGTGAGCCGAACGTGAGACCGCCCGGCGTGCGCTTCGCGAGCGCGACGAGCTCTTTCGTGTTTTTCGCAGGCACCGAAGGATGCACGACCAGGATGAGCGGTGAAGTGAGTACCAGAGTCACCGGCTGCAAATCCTTGACCGGATCGTACGGCAGCTTGGGGTATAGCGCCGGCGCGATCGCCACGTTCGCGAGCTGGCCGAGCACGATGTTGTAGCCGTCGGCCGGCAACTTAGTGGCGATCGTGAAACCGATCGTGCCGCCCGAGCCCAGACGATTGTCGATCACGACCTGCTGGCCCCACGCTTCGTTGAGCTTCTGCGCGAGGGTGCGCGAGATCGTGTCGGTGCCGCCGCCGGGCGGAAACGGAACGACCCAGCGCACCGGCTTCACGGGATAGGACTGAGCCCAGGCGAGGGAAGGAACGGCGGCGCACGCGACGAGCGCTGCGGCGCAGTAAACGCGGAGAGTGTTCATTCAGGGCCTCGTGATGTTACGGAAGTCAGGTGCTCGCGACGACGCGGTCAGTGACCAGCGCGTCGATCTCGTCTTCGCGATAACCCAGACCGCCGAGCAGCTCCCGCGTGTGCTCCCCGGCGCGCGGGATCTCGAGGCGCGTGCCGAAGCGCCGGCCGTTCATCTCGACCGGCAGGATCGGCACTTTGGTCGTCCTTCCGTCGGGGAAACGCACCGGGGTGAGGCCACCGGACGCGTTGAGATGAGGGTCGTCGAAAAGGTCGTCGGGCTTGGCGATCGGCGCGAACGGCAGCCCGAGCGTTTCGCACTTGTCCATGAGCTCTTGTTTCGACATGGCTCCGAAAATCGCGGTCACGATCGGCAGGATGCGAGGCCGCGCTTCGACGCGCTGCGGATTGGTCTTGAGCGACGCGTCGGCAAGGAGCTCGTGCAGCCCGAAAGCTTCGCAGAAGACTTTCCACTGAGTGTCGGTGACGACGCCGACGAACACGAGCTCGCCGTCGCTGGTCCTGAAATTGTCGTAGAGCGCCCAGGCGCGGACGCGATCGGGCATCGGCGTCACGGGCTTGCCCAGGGCCACGCCTTCCATCATGTGCTGCGCCATGAGGAAAGCGGCGTTTTCGAAAAGCGCGCTCTGCACGTACTGTCCTTTGCCGGTCGCCTTGCGCTGGTGGAGGGCGGCCAGAATCGTGATCGCGCCGAACATGCCGCCCATGACGTCGTTGACGGACGCACCCGCACGCAAGGGTCCATAGCGCCCGCCCGTCATGTAGGCGAGCCCGCCCATCATCTGCACCACTTCGTCGAGGCCGGTGCGATGGTCGTAGGGCCCCGGCAGAAAGCCTTTCATCGAGCAGTAGATGATCGCAGGGTCGAGAGCGCTCAAAGCGCCGTAGCCAAAGCCGAGCTTGTCCATCGCGCCGGCCCTGAAATTCTCCGTGACGACGTCGGCGCTCGCGATGAGCTTGAGCACCATGTCGCGCCCCGCGGCGGACTTGAGATCGGCCGCGATGCTTTTCTTGTTGCGGTTGTACGTCGGAAAAAAACCGGCACCGGAGGCCACGAGCTTGCGCGTATGGTCGCCGTCGAGCGGCTCGACCTTGATCACTTCAGCGCCGAGGTCGGCCAGGACCAGGCCGCACGTCGGGCCCATCACGACGTGGCAGAACTCGATGACCCGCACGCCGTCCAGCGGTAATGCGTTGCTCATTTCGATTTCCAGAAAGTCAAACGTGCGGCCGGATCGGGCGTCGCCTCGACGTCCTTCAGGGATTGCGCCGGTTCGCGTGGGCCGCCCCCACGGCTGGGTGTTAATCGAACATGCTCCACGGCCGAAAGGTTGTCAATCGCGCGGGACTTACCGACAATCGGAGCGATTTCGTCCGATCACAACAAAGGAGTGTCCCATGAGCGATTCCATCAAGCGTCACCACCCCGGCGCAAGCCTCTCGCGTCTGGTCGAATTCGGCAACCTCGTCTTCGTGGCGGGCACGACCGCCGACGACCGATCGGCCTCATGCAAGGGGCAGACCGAAGAGGTGCTGAAGAAAATAGACCGCCTCCTCGCCGAGGCGGGCAGCGACAAGTCGAAAATTCTGTGGTGCAACGTGTGGGTGAACGACATGCGCGAAAAAGAGGGCATGGACGCGGCGTGGCAGGCGTGGGTGGATCCGAACAACAAACCCGCTCGCGCCACGGTCGAGGCGCGGCTGGGTACGCCCGACACCAAGGTTGAAATCATGATGATCTGTGGGAAATGATCAGCGTTGCTTCCTGTTTCGCCGCAGGTGAATACGAATGGAGCTCGGATGAGCGATATCGTCAGGGTGGACCCGATGGGCGGCAAGCTCTCGGATGCGGTCGAGCACAACGGTCTCGTGTATCTGGCGGGCCAAGTCGCCGAAGACCTGAAGGCCGGCATGAAAGCGCAGACCGAAGACGTGCTGCGCCAGATCGATGCGCTGCTCGCGAAGTGCGGCTCGCACAAGTCGCGCATATTGACGGCGACGGTTTACGTGAACGACATGAAAGCCAAGCCCCAGATGGACGAAGCGTGGATGGCGTGGGTCGACCGCCAAAACCCTCCGGCGCGCGCGACTGTAGAGGTGCAGCTGGGCTCGCCGGACACACTCGTGGAAATCATGTGCACGGCTGCGAAGGAGTAAAACGGCTGACAATGGATTCTGGATCGCGTCCTGCCGGGCCGGTCCAGAATGACGACCGGGTTATTGGTAGATAACCGAAGGAAGGGAGGTTACGGAGGAACCATT
>CAZULX010000241.1:0-4867 GCA_964621335.1 uncultured Streptomycetaceae bacterium | reverse complement strand
CTTTCCGCGAGAACGGCAATCGCGGCACCGACCACGGCCACGGCACGGTGTACTGGGTCGCCGGCGGCGGCATCCGCGGCGGGCGCATCGCCGGCGAGCAGGTCGCGGTCCAGCAGTCGACGCTGCACCAGAACCGCGATTATCCGGTGCTCAACGAGTATCGCGCGCTGCTGGGCGGATTGGTTGCGCGCATGTACGGGTTCAGTGACGCGCAGGTCGCGCGGGTCTTCCCGGGCGCGAGCGTGAAGGACCTCGGGCTCGTTTGAACTTCACCCGTCACCCGTCACCAGTCACCCGTCACTGCCTCGAGAGGAAATCGAGCGTCACTTTCGCCGCTGCGTCCGGATCGCTGCCCGCGGCGTGATAGCCGTCGATCGGCAGGATCTCGAGCTCCGAATTCGGTATCGTCTTCTGCCACGCTGAAAGCGAGTCGCGGTCCTTGCCCGCGGCGTTGGTGCCGATCACGAGCGTCGGGCATTTGATGCGTTTCACGTCTTCGCGGATGTCGATCGCGCCGACCCACCGCAGATATGCGTGCGCGGTCGAGACCTCGGTCTCTCCCATCAGGTCGACCCACCAGTCGATGCCGCGCTCGGGCATCCGGCTTCCCATGCGCTTTCTCATCGTGGCGCGCGCCCAGCTACGCATCCCGTGACGCTCCATGTGATCCATCCAGCCGTCCGCGCTCGGCGGCGACACGATCGAGCTCGCGAGCGTGATCGTCCTGACGAGGTCGGGGCGCGTTGCCGCGAGCACCGCCACGCTGATGCCGCCGCTTTTTCCGCCGACGACGTGAACCGGCTCGCCCGCGGCGTGGTTGATGATGCGAACGAGGTCGTCGACGAAAAGCGCGGTCGTCAGCGGGAAGTCTTTCGCCACCGCGCCCGACCTGCCGAAGCCGCGCTGGTCGATGCGGATCATGCGATAGCGCCGTGAGAAGTGGGGCACCCAGGCGCGCCACGCTTCACCCGTCTCGGTAAAGCCGTGAACGAAGAGCACCGTCTCAGGCTTCGTCCAGGGGTCGGTGGAGTCGTCGACCTGGTAGTAGAGCCTGCTGTCGGGCGATTCGAGGTAAGGCATCCAGGGTCTCCTTGGCGCTACCGAGAGAGTGACCGCTACCGAAGACGTGACGGCTACCGAAGAATTCGGTGTGCAACCGATGCGGCAAGCCATTCTCTGCCGGGCGTTTCAGCGATGTCAACAGCCCGCCGGCGCGGCCCGGTTGCCTAGCGCGAACATTGCCCTTAAGGTGCGGGGACAGTCTTCATCGGAGCAATGATGTCATCAGACCCCACGCAGCAACTGGCGAGCTTCGCCGCGGCGCTCACCTTTGAGCGCATTCCGGAGCGCACGCGCGAGTACACGAAAGACCTTCTGCTCGATGCGCTCGCGTGCGCGATCGCGGGCGACCGCGGCGAGGAGACGAAGCAGGTCGAAGCTTTCGTCTCGGCGCTCGCGCAGTCTTCCGAGAGCAGCGTGATCGGCGGCGACCGGCTTTCACTCGCCGGGGCGACGCTCCTCAACGCTTACCTCATCACCGCGGTGACGATGTGCGACGTCCATCGCTCGACGCTGACGCACATCACGCCGGAAGTGGTGCCGCCTGCGCTCGGCATCGCCGAGCGTGACGGTCTTTCCGGCCGCGACCTGCTGGTCGCGCTCGCCGCCGGATGCGAAGTAACGACGCGCATCGGCGTCGGCCTCGATTTTCCCGAGTTCCGCCGGCGCGGCTGGCACGGGCCCGGCATCATCGGTCCTTTCGGCGCCGCGGCCGCCGTCGGGAGACTGCTCGGCTTCGACGCCGCAACCATGGCGGGCGCGTTCGGACTCGCCGGCAGCCAGGCCGCGGGGACGTTCGCCGCGTGGGGTACGCCCACGGTCAAATTTCACCAGTGCCGCGGCGCTCTCTCGGGCCTCATGGCGGCGCTCCTTGCAGAGCAGAAGTTCGTCGCGACGCGCGAATTTCTGACTGCGAAAGACGGCGGCCTCTACAACACGTACACCAACGGCGGCAAACCGGAAGCGGCCGTCGCCGGGCTCGGAGAGCGCTGGGAGCTCGAGCAGATCGCGCTGCGGCTGTGGCCTTCGGCATCGACCACGCAAGGGCTCGTGACTGCGATGTTCGATTTGATCGAACAGCACGAAGTGAAAGCGGAAGCCGTGCGCAAGGTCCGCGTGTCGCTGAGCAAGGTGGGCAACGACATGCACGGCATTTTCCCGCGCTACAAGGGCAAGTTCGAAGCGTTGCTCTCGGCGCACTACGCGGTCGCGGTCATCCTCCAGGACCGCGAGCTTACGCTCGCGCAGTTCGAGCCCGGCCGCTACAACGACGCGAAGCTGGTCGCGTTCGCAGCCGACAACGTCGAAGTGCGCGAGGATCCGTCACTCAGCGGCGTGCAGACGATCGTCGAAGCCGAGATGGCCGACGGGCGCACTATCAGGGTGCGCAGCGACGTCCCGCGAGGTTCTCCCGAGAAACCACTCACGCGCGCCCAGATCGAAGCGAAGTGGAGGACCTACGCGAAAGGGCGCTTGCCCGCTCCGCGCATCGACGAGGTCATCATGGCCGTAACGCGTCTAGAGGAGCTCGCGTCGGTGCGCACGCTCATGGACCTTCTGCGCTGCGAGACGCGGGTCCGCAATGCGGAGCGGGGATCCAAATGAGCGATTCAGCCAAGGCGCAGCACGGGGAGCTCGTCGTGATCTGCACGATGTCGTGTAAAGAGGCGCTGATCGAGCTGGTGCCGGCGTTCGAGCAAGAGAGCGGTTACGCAGTCGACATCACTTATGGGGCGGGACCGGAGCTCGCCAAGAAGATCAGCAGCGGCGTGCATGCGGACATTTTCGTCGGGCCCGAGGAATTTTCCGGACCGCTCATCGCAGAAGGCCGTCTCAGCGGAGGCAGCCGCACCGCGTTCGCACACTCCGGCGCCGTACTCGCGATAAAGGCAGGCACGACCAGGCCGGACGTCAGCTCGCCGCAGAAGCTGAAAGAAGCACTGCTCGCGGCGAAGACGGTCTGTTACAGCCGCGGCGCGAGCGGCATACACTTCGTCCAGGCCTGCGAACGGCTCGGAATCGCAGACGTGGTCGCGGCGAAGCTCGTCAAGCCGCGTCCCGGCGAGATGGTCGGCCCGGTGCTGGTGCGCGGCGAGGCCGATATCGGCGTGCAGCAACCCGCGGAGCTCCTGCCGGTTCCGGGCGTCGAGATCATCGGACCGCTGCCGCCGGAGCTTCGGCAGACGATCGTGTATGGGACGACGGAGTTCACGGGCTCGACGCAGCGCGAAGGCAATCAGGCGTTCGTCGACTTCATGCGCTCGCATGCCGCCCGCGAAGTGTTGCGCGAGACGGGTCTCGATCCCGTGTAGCGTTCATTCAACTGCAACTTCCGAGGATTCGATACATGAGCATAGAGCGCGTTCCTGGTTCCGGCAGCGCCACCTACAGCAAGGCGGTGGTGGTCAGCGGTGCGGGCAGAACGGTGTACGTATCGGGAGGGCTCAGCCCCAAGGGCTCGATGGCCGACCAGGCGAACGCGTGCATCGATCAGATCGAAGCGGCGCTGCGTGCCGTCGGGGGCTCGCTCGAGCATGTCGTTCGCATCACGGCGTGGCTCACGCGCCTCGACGAATACGCCGAATACAACCGCGTGCGCGGCGAGCGCTTCGGTGGAGACCTGCCTGCCAGCGCGGCGGTACAGGTCGCAGGCCTCCTCCAGGGGGCGCTTATCGAGATCGACGCCGTCGCCTTCATCCCGGATTGATTGGAGGAGGTACTTCAATGCTCGCTGGCGTGTATTACTTTCCGACCGACTACGGGATCGATATCGCGGAGCTTGCCCGCGCGCTCGAAGAGCGCGGCTACGATGCGCTGTTTGTCTGCGAGCACACGCATATTCCGACGAGCCGCAGAACGCCGTTCCCCGGCGGCGGAGAGCTCCCCAGGAAGTACAAACACACGCACGATCCGTTCGTTGCGCTATCGTTCGCCGCCGCCGCGACGCGCCATCTCAAGCTCGGGACGGGCATCGCCCTGATTCCGCAACGCGATCCGATCGTCACGGCCAAATCGGTGGCCAGCCTCGATCAGATGTCCAATGGGCGATTCATCTTTGCGATCGGGGGCGGTTGGAACGTCGACGAGATGGAGAACCACGGTGCCCGCTATGAAACGCGCTTCAAACTGCTCCGCGAGCGCGTGCTCGCCATGAAGGCGCTGTGGACGCAGGAAGAGGCGCAGTTTCACGGCGAGTACGTCAACTTCGATCCGGTCTGGATGTACCCCAAGCCGAAACAGCGGCCGCATCCGCCGATCCTGATCGGTGGCGAGTCCGATCATACGATCAAGCGCGTGGTCGAGTTCGGGGACGGCTGGTTCCCGCGACCGCGCAACAAGTGGGAGCCCAAGAGCGCCGTTGCCCGTTTGCATGCTGCGGCAAAAGAAGCGGGGCGCGATCCGGCCACGCTACCGATTACGGTGTTCGCCGCTCCGCCGGACCGCGAGAAGCTCAAGCCTTACCGCGAGGCGGGCATTCATCGTGTGCTGTTCGAGGTTCCGGATGTAAGCCGCGACGAGATCCTGCGAGTGCTCGACAGGAACGCGCCGTTGGTTGCGGAGCTGGCCGGGTAGCGTTGAGCCGGCGAGAAGCGAGATGCGTGTCGTGATTTGCGGCGGCGGCGTGATCGGAGCTTGCACCGCCTATTTCCTGGCTCGGCGCGGCGTCGATGTCACAGTCGTTGAACGAACGGAGGTCGCTTGCGCAGCTTCGGGCAAGGCGGGTGGCTTCCTGGCTCTCGATTGGTGCACCGGTAGTCCGCTCGATGCACTGGCGCGCCGCAGCTTCGCCCTGCATGCCGAGCTTGCC
>CAZULX010000240.1:0-9182 GCA_964621335.1 uncultured Streptomycetaceae bacterium | reverse complement strand
AGCTCTTCCTCGCTTAGCGTCTCGGGTCCCGATACCCAGTCCCCGTTCATGCGGCTGCGATAGCCTTTGGTGCCGCGGCCGTATTGCACCGGCACGACCTGCTTGGGAAACCAGGTATCGGCGAACGTGCAATAGATACCGCCGTGGTGGCTGAGATCGCGGTAGTAGTCGGCAGCGCCTTCCCACACGCACATCGCCGCCAGATGGGGCGGCTTGAGCGCTGCCGCCTGCCACTGATTCATGGCGTAGTAGGAAATGCCGTTGAGTCCCACCTTCCCACTCGACCACGATTGCCTCGCGGCCCACTCGATACAGTGGAACATGTCCTGCGCTTCACGCAACGACCACAAGTCGAGCAGCCCCGGCGAGCGCCCCGCCCCGCGCGAATCCACGCGCACCACTGCATAGCCGTCCGGCACCCACTTCTCCGGGTCGACGACTTCCCAGTTCTGGTACTTATTGGTCGAGCCCGTCGGGATATCCGGGTGCTCTTCGCACATGCGGCGCCACTGGTCGCCGTACAGATCCTCGAAGTGCAGCCACTTGCCGTAGGGCCCGTACGAGAGGATCACGGGATACTTGCCGGGTGCGACGGGCCTGAACACGTCGCCGCGCAGGACGAGCCCGTCTTCCATTTCCACGGGCACGTCCCAATCGATGCGCAGGCCGTCGCGAGTCTCGCTCACCTCGCGATAGACCATGCGAGGTCAGCCCACTTTGACTTGCTTGCCGGTCTTCGCCGACTCCACGATCGCCTCGCACACCGCGACGCCGTGAAGGATCTGCTCCGCGGTAATCGGGAAAGACGCTTCGCCGCGCACCGCGTCTGCAAAGGCTTCCAGGCCCGCCTTCACCGGATTGAAGCCCTTGTTCTCGATCACTTCGGGCTGTGAGACCGCGTGCGGCCCGCCCTGCGTAGCCACCGGCATGAAACGAAAAGTGTCGAGAGTGGGCCGTGTGGTTTCGGCGATGCCGCGCGTGCCGAAAACCGCGATGCAATAACTCCCGGCGGTCGCTGCGCAGCAGATGCTCGTCGAGACCACACCGTTCCTGTGCTTCATCGTGAACAGCGTGGTGTCGTCGACCAGCGGCGCCGCGCGGCGCGTGTTCACGCACCAGACCTCGTCGACTTCGCCGCACAGGTCTATGAAACCGTCGACGTGGTGGACGCCGAGTCCGGTCAGGGCGCCTGCCGGCGTCTCTTCCGGGTCGGTACGCCACGATTCCTTCGGCAGCGAGAGCCCGCTCGGCGTGGTCACCTCGGCAACGGCGCACGTGAGCGTCCCGAGGCGTCCGTCCCTGATGCGATTGCGGATCTCGGCGATGGAAGGATGGAAGCGGCGCTGATAGTCGATACCGAGCACGACGCCCGCTTTCTTCACAGCGTCGAGCGCGGACTTCGCCGACTTCACATCCAGCGTGAACGGCTTCTCCACGTAAACGTGCTTGCCCGCCTGCGCTGCGCGCTTGACGTGCTCCTCGTGCTGGCTGTGCGGAGTGGTGTACACGATCGCATCGATCGCGGAATCCTCGAGGAGCGCGTCGAGGTCGTCGCGTAAATCAAGCTTACGCTCACGGCAGAACTCTTCTGCCTTGCTGCGCGTGCGCGTGTGTGCTGCGACGAACGTGATCCGATCGCTTTTGCCCTGCACGGTATCGACGATCGTTTTCCCCCACCAGCCCAGGCCTACTACGGCAGCGCGAATCATGGCTTCTCCTCACGGTTTTTGTTTCTGGACTTTCACCCCGGAACGATCGGTCGTTCGGATTATGCAGCGGTCCACACAGCCGCCGCAACGACGCCGCATGGAGCAGGGACACGCCAGAGGCCCGCAGCCGCACTTCAACGCCCGGAAATTGTTGGTATATTTGCATGCAATGACGACCAGACTAGACCGTCCGTTGAGGCGTGAGCTCGATATCGGCGGCGACGCGTACACGCTCACGATCGATCCGCAGGGTTTGCGGCTCGTGCCCGAGGGCAGGCGCAAAGGTTACGAGATCGGCTGGGATGCGTTCGTGAGCGGCGACGCGGCACTTGCGACGGCACTCAACGCTTCGGTGGCGGGCGCGCCTCAGCCGCGCCCGTCGCGGGCGAAGAAAACGAAAGCGCGCAGGCGCTGATACCAGCGCCCGGCGCGGCGGGCACATCTGTTGCCCTGCACGTGCGACAATGGCACGGCACTCGCGGGGAGAACACGTTGGAAAGACGTAAACAATGGAATTTTCTGCTGGGCGAAGATGGTTTGTGGCTGTGGCGGGCCGTTAATCTGGACGGAAGCGAGGCCGTTTCCGAACGCAGCTTCGCGACGCTCAAGGAGTGCACCGAGGACGCGACCCTCAACGGGTATGTCGTCTGGAAGTCCGAGCAGGAGCGGCGCCGCGGGGCGTAGCCTCGCGCTTCGCTGCGAAGGTCAGTTTTCATCGCTCTTCAGGGCGGCGCGTATCTGCTCCAGCGCCGCAGGGTCCTCGATCGTAGTGAGGTCGCCGGGGTCGCGGCCTTCGGCGAGGGCCTGAAGCGAGCGCCGCAGTAGCTTCCCGGAGCGCGTCTTCGGCAGCAGCGTCACGAAGTGCACCCGCGCGGGACGCCCGATCGCGCCCAACTGGCGGTCCACGGTCTCCATCACCTCGCGCTCGTGACTCGCGCGGCCGGCCGCATCCGCGATCCTGGAGGCGTCCTTCACCACCGCGAAAGCGAGCGGCGTCTGACCTTTCACCGGGTCGGCGACGCCGACGACGGCGACTTCGGCGATGTTCGCGTGCGCCTGCACCGCCTCCTCGATCTCGCGCGTGCCCAGACGGTGGCCTGCGACGTTGATGACGTCGTCGGTGCGGCCGAGGATGTAGTGGTAGCCGTCGTCGTCGCGTATTCCCCAGTCGAAAGTGGAGTACACCAGCCGGTCGCGAAACGTCCTGAAATACGTGTCCACGAAGCGCTGGTCGTCACCGTAAACGGTAGTCATGCAGCCCGGCGGAAGCGGCGGAACAATGGCCATCACGCCTTTTTCATTGGAGCCCGCGTCGGAAGCATCGGTCTCGCGGAGCAGCCTCAGGTCGTAACCGTAAACGGGAAAACCGGGGCTGCCGTATTTCACGCGCGCCTGCTCGACTTCCGGCACGGCGCTCAAGACCGGCCATCCGGTCTCGGTCTGCCAGTAGTGGTCGATCACCGGTTTTCCGATCGCTTCCGCCATCCAGCGGTGGGTGGGCTCGTCGAGCGGCTCGCCGGCGAGAAAGAGGTGCTTGAGCGAAGAGAGATCGTACTTGGAGAGATACGCAGGGTCCTGCTTCTTGAGCACGCGCGCCGCGGTGGGCGACGAGAACATGACGTCGACTTTGTTCTCCTCGACGATCTTCCACCAGATGCCGGCGTCGGGGCGGATCGGGAGCCCTTCGTACATGATCGTGGTCATGCCGCGGATGAGCGGCCCGTAGACGATGTACGAGTGGCCGACGACCCAGCCGATGTCGGAAGTCGTGAACATCGTCTCGCCCGGCTCCCCGCAATAGATGCGCTTCATCGAGCTCGCGAGCGCCACCGCGTAGCCTCCGGTGTCGCGCTGCACGCCTTTGGGCTTGCCCGTCGTGCCGGAGGTGTACAGGATGTAGGAAGGCTCGCTCGCTTCAAGCCACTCGACCGGCACGTTCGCACCGTCGTGCCGCGCGCGCAGCGTCGCGTAGTCGAGGTCGCGATCCGCAACCGTTTTCATCTCGCGGTCGAGGCCGCGGTTCACGATGACGACTTTGCGCGGCGGGTGCTTCGCCGCCGCGATCGCTTCGTCGAGCAGCGGCTTGTAGCGAATGGCGCGGCCGCCGCGCATGCCGGCATCGGCGCTGAAGATCAGCTTCGGCCGTGCATCGTCGATGCGCGTCGCAAGGCTCGCCGCCGCGAAGCCTCCGAAGACCACCGAATGGACGGCGCCGATGCGCGCGCACGCGAGCATCGCGAATACCGCTTCCGGCACCATGGGCATGTAGACGAGCACGCGATCGCCTTTCGCCACGCCCTCCTCGCGCAGCACCGCGGCGCAACGGTTCACTTCCGCGTGCAGCTCCCGGAAGGTGTAGGTCCGGTCGTCCCCGATTTCGGTCGAGATGTACACCAGCGCTTTCTGCTCGCCGCGCGCGGCGAGGTGGCGGTCGAGCGCGTTGTGGCAGAGGTTGGTGCGCCCGCCGACGAACCAGCGCGCGAAAGGCGGCCGGCTGTAATCGAGAACCGCGTCGAAAGGCCGCTGCCAGTCGACGAGCTTCGCCTCTTCCGCCCAGAACGCGTCACGCTCTTCTATCGAGCGGCGGTGAAAATCCCGGTACGCACCCATGCGATCCTCCTCCGGAACGTCGGGCGACTCGCTTACGGCCGCACGATCGCCCTGCCCTTCATCACATCATCACTTCGTCCCGCGTCACCCAAGGTCTACGACCGCCCTCCCCCGCGCCTCGCCTTTGATCAACTTCTCGAACTGCGCGGGAAGCTCAGTGAGCCCTATCGTATACGCGATGCGGCCGAGGTGGCGCGGTTTGAGATCGTTTGCGAGGCGCTCCCAGATTTTGCGGCGCAGCGGCATGGGAGTGGTCGCCGAGTCGACGCCGATCAATCGCACCCCGCGCAGGATGAAAGGCAGCACCGTGGTGTCGAGCGCGATGCCGCCCGCGTTGCCGAAGCTCGCGATGAGCCCGTGGGTGTGCATCGTGCGCGTCAACCACGCGAGCTGCTCGCCGCCGACCGAATCGAACGCCGCCGCCCACAGCGGCTTTTCGAGCGGCCTTTTGCCGAGGTCGAGCGAGCGCCGCAACAGCACTTCGCGCGCGCCGATCTCCTTCAGGAATTCCTGCTCGCTCTCCTTGCCGGTCACGGCGGTCACATCAAAGCCGTGCCGCGCGAGCATGTCGATCGCGAGCGTCGCCACGCCCCCGGTGGCGCCGTTCACGAGTACTTTGCCGTTTCCCGGTGCGAGGCCGTTCAGCTCGAGGAGCTCCATCGCGAGGCCGGCGGTGTAGCCGGCGGTCCCGAGCGCCATCGCTTCGTACAGCGACAACCCCCTGGGCAGCGGAACGATCCAGTCGGCGCGCGCGCGGCAGAGCTGCCCGTAGCCGCCGTCGTGCGCGACGCCCATGTCGTAGCTCGTGCAGATCACCTCGTCGCCCGCCTTGAAGCGGCCGTCGGAAGACGAGACGACGGTGCCCGCGGCGTCGATGCCCCCCACGAGCGGGTATTTGCGGATGATCTTTCCACCGGCGCCGGTAGCGGCCAGCGCGTCCTTGTAGTTGACGCTCGAGTACGCGGTCCTGAAAACGACTTCCCCGGGAGCAAGGTCATCGAGCGTGATGTCCGTAACGCGACCAGCCACCGAGTCGTTCTCGTTGTAAATCCGAAATGCCTTGAACGTCTCCACCATTCCTCCAGATCATGCGTGGGGATTGCTCACCCTATTTACCCGCGGAGGTGCAGCGAGCGCAAGCGAGCCGAAGGAAAGGAGGTCTCGGCGGGAAACCATGGGTTTCCCTCTGAGGCGTTCACCGGGCCGCAGCGTGCCGGCAGGCTGCCGAGCGTCGCGAGGTGCTGCGGCCAGCCTACGGTAGGTGCGGCTGCGTAAGGTAGTCGCGCGTTTGCATCTCAGTGAGCCGGCTCACCAGCCGCTCGTTGAGCGAGGCGTTCAGGTTCGCCTGAAAGCGGTCGCCTTCGTCTCCCGTCACCACTAGCGCGTCCGGCGGCGCCGCCGCGGAGAGTATGAGCTTCACCCGCCGGTCGTAGAACTCGTCCACCAGCCACACGAAGCGCCTCAGCACGTCCGCGTCACCCGCGTGAAAGCGCGGCACGTCGGAGATGAGCACGGTGTGGTAGCGCCGCGCGAGCTCGATGTAATCTGCTTTGCCGCGAGGGCCGTCGCAAAGCTCCGCGAAGTCGAACCAGACGACACCGCGCGCATCGCGCCGGGTCTTGAGGATTCTGCCTTCCACCTCGATCTCGGCGCCGTCCGACGATTCGTGCCGCGCGATCCCCATGAAGGCACGCTCGAGTGCCGCGTCGGCGCCGTCCTCGACGTGGTAGACCCCGGCTTTCTCGAGCTCCCGCAGGCGGTAATCGGTGCCCGCGTCGACGTTCACCACGTCGAGGTTCTCCTGTATGAGCTCGATCGCCGGCACGAACTGCGGGCGCTGCAAGCCGTGCAGATAAAGGTCGTCGGGGCGGAAGTTCGACGTCGTAACAACCACCACGCCCTGCTCGAACAGCGCTTCGAGGAGGCGCTTCATCATCATCACATCGGTGATGTCGGTGATATGAAATTCGTCGAGACACACGAGCCGCGTCTCCCTCGCGAAGTCGCGCGCGTAACCGGCGAGCGGATCGGCCTGCCCCTGGCGGCGATGAAGGTCCTGGTGGATTTCCTGCATGAAGCGATGGAAGTGGATGCGGCGTTTCCGCTGCACCGGCGCGCAGTTGTAGAAGCTGTCCATGAGGAAGCTCTTGCCCCGTCCGACACCGCCCCACAGGTACACGCCCCGCACCACGCGCTTACGCGCGAGGAGCCGAATGAGCGAGGCCTCGAGGCGCTCGAGGCCGATCAGGTCGTCGTAGAGCCTCTCGAAATGCTCTACTGCCTGCAATTGGGACGCGTCGAGCTCGAAGCCGTGCGCCTGCGCATGCTGCGCCACCCACTCGCGAAAGTCGGCGCTGTCGCGCGGGAGCGCGAAGTGGCCGTAACGGGAATCACCAGTCACGCATCACCGGTCGCCGGGAGTCACGCTCAGAAGTTGAGCGCGCGGTTGTCTACGGCGAGCGCCGCTTCCTTCATCGCTTCGGAGAGCGACGGGTGCGCATGGCAGATAAGCGCGATGTCCTCGGCGGAAGCGCCGAACTCCATCGCGACGACCGCTTCGGAAATGAGCTCGGAGGCCATGGGGCCGATCACGTGCACGCCGAGGATGCGGTCGGTGTGTGCGTCCGCAATGATTTTGACGAAGCCGGTGGTGTCGCCGAGCGCCCTCGCGCGGCCGTTCGCCATGAAGGGAAAGCTGCCCGCGCGCACTTCGACGCCTTCGGCTTTCAGCTGCTGCCCGGATTTCCCCACCCATGCGATCTCGGGGCTGGTGTAGATCACCCACGGCACGGTATTGAAGTCGACGTGCCCGTGCTGGCCCGCGATGCGCTGCGCCACCGCGACGCCTTCCTCCTCGGCCTTGTGCGCGAGCATGGGTCCGCGCACGACGTCACCCACCGCCCACACGTTGGGCAGGTTGGTGCGGCAGTCGTGATCGACCGCGACGAAGCCCCGCTCGTCGAGCTCGAGCCCGACAGCTTCCGCGTTCAAGCCCGCGGTGTTCGGAACGCGGCCGATCGCGACGATCAGGCGGTCGAAGGTCGCACTCTGCGACTTGCCCGCGGAATCCGCGTAATCGACGGTGACGGTCTTCTTCACGGTGACTTTGGAGATCTTCACACCGAGCTCGATCGCGAGGCCCTGCTTCGCGAAGACTTTCGCGGCCTCCTTCGCCACCTGCTCGTCGGCCGCGCCCAGAAACGCCGGCAGCGCTTCGAGTATGCGCACTTCGGACCCCAGCCTGCGCCACACGCTCCCCATTTCGAGGCCGATCACGCCGGCGCCGATGACGCCGAGGCGCTTCGGCACTTCGGGAATTGCGAGCGCGCCTTCGTTGTCGAGGACGAGCTTGCCGTCGAAATCGGCGCCGGGCAGCGCGCGCGGGCTCGAGCCGGTGGCGACGATCACGTGGCGTGCGGTGAGCGCTTCCTCCGCCTTCCCGGCGACCCCGACCTGGTAACCGTTCGCGTCGCCGCCGCTGAAGCTGCCGCGGCCGTGGAAGAAGGTGACCTTGTTCTTCTTGAAGAGATACAGGATGCCGTCGTTGTTCTGGCGCACCACCTTGTCCTTGCGCTTCAACATCTGCGCAAGATCGAGCGTGAGCTCCTTCACGCGGATGCCGTGATCGCCGTAGGCATGCGCGACGTGCTCGTAGTTCTCGGACGACTGGAGCAGCGCTTTGGAAGGGATACAGCCGACGTTGGTGCACGTACCGCCGGGCGCGGGCTTGCCGTCCGCGGTCTTCCAATCGTCGATGCAGGCGACGGAGAGCCCGAGCTGCGCCGCGCGTATGGCGGCGATGTAGCCGCCGGGCCCCGCGCCGATCACCACGACGTCGAAATTCCTCGCCATCAGATCTCGAGCAGCATGCGCGCCGGATCTTCCAGGGCGTCTTTCATCGCGACGAGCGAGAGCACCGCTTCGCGGCCGTCGACGATGCGGTGGTCGTACGACAGCGCGAGATAGTTCATCGGCCGGATGACGATCTGGCCGTTCTCCACCACCGGCCGGTCCTTGGTGGCGTGTATGCCGAGGATAGCGCTCTGCGGCGGGTTGATGATCGGCGTCGAGAGCATCGAGCCGAAGACGCCGCCGTTGGAAATCGAAAACGTGCCGCCGGTGAGCTCTTCGAGCGTGAGCTTGCCGTCCTGCGCACGCTTGCCGTAATCGGCGATCGCTTTTTCGATGTCGGCGAGGCTCAGCTGGTCGGCGTTGCGGATCACCGGCACGACCAGGCCGCGCGGGCTGCCGACCGCCACGCCGATGTCGTAGTACCCGTGGTAGACGATGTCGCTGCCGTCGATCGACGCGTTCACCACCGGGAATTTTTTGAGCGCGTAGACCGCGGCCTTCACGAAGAACGACGTGAAGCCGAGCTTCACGCCATGCTCTTTCTCGAAGCGGTCCTTGTAGCGGTTCCGGAGGTCCATCACCGGCTGCATGTTCACTTCGTTGAACGTGGTGAGGATGGCGGCGGTCGCCTGCGACTGCACGAGGCGCTCCGCGATCCGGGCGCGCAGGCGCGACATCGGCACGCGCTGCTCGGGACGCTCTCCGAGGTCGCCGAGATCGACCGCAGGCGCGGGCGCACGTCGCATCACCGCAGGCTCTGCTGCGCGCGCCGGTGTGGAGGATGGGGGTAATGGGGGAACCCCCGGTTTCCCCTGTTCGTTCTCCGAGGCCGGCTCCAGGCCCTTCACGGCCTGGAGCACGTCGCCTTTGGTGACGCGACCGCCGCGCCCGGTGCCCGCGATGGACGCTGTGTCCACCTGCTTCTCTGCCGCGTGCTTCTGCGCCGCGGGCATCGCCGGCGCTGCCTTACCCGCAGGCGCCTTGGCTTCGGCTTTCGACGCAGCCGGCGCC
>CAZULX010000239.1:0-3631 GCA_964621335.1 uncultured Streptomycetaceae bacterium | reverse complement strand
TTTCGGCGTGCCGGCCGGTGCGAGGAACGCATACCAGACTCCGGCGTCGTAGCCTGGGACCCCCGCCTCGGCGACAGTCGGCACGTCGACTCCGCCCAGGCGCTTGTCGGTGCTCACCGCCAGGGCGCGTATGCGTCCGGTTTCGATGTGGGGCTTGCTCGAGCTCCACGTCGAGAACAGCACCTGGACGTTGCCCGCGAGCAGGTCGACGAGCGCCGGGCCGCCGCCTTTGTACGGGATGTGCAGCATCTTCACGTTCGTCATGCTGTTCAGGAGCTCGCTCGCGAGATGGCCGCCGCTGCCGTTGCCCGACGATGCATAGGTGATCTGCCCGGGACGCGCGCGCGCGAGCGCAATCAGCTCCTTCAGCGTTTTCGCGGGCAGCGAAGGATGGACCACGAGGACGTAGGGGCCGGTCGCGAGCAGCGTGATCGGCTCGAAATCCTTGATCGGGTCGTACGGTATTTTCTTGAAGAGCGCCGGGTTGACGGCGAGCTGTGCGGTCAGCGCGAAGACTATGGTGTGTCCATCAGGCGGCGCCTTGGCCGCGATCTCCATCCCGATGTTGCCGCCCGCGCCGCCGCGGTTGTCGACGACGACCTGCTGCTTCAGGTTCTCGCCGAGCTGCCGCGTCACCGCTCTCGAGATCCTGTCAGATCCGCCGCCGGGCGGATACGGCACGATCAGCCGGATCGGCTTCGACGGAAAGTTCGCCGCGCTTTGGGCCTGTGCGATTACGGGTGCAAGGGCGAGCGCGGCGCAGATCAGTGCGTAGATCGTCTTCATCTTCTCTCCTCGGGTTTTATGAACGTCAGGCTTGCAAATCGGTTGCGCGGGATTTCAGGCTCGTGTCCTTTTTCAGGACGGCTTTTGCGACCTTGTGCGTGGGCGTGTGCGGAAGCGCGTCGACGAAAAGCACGAAGCGCGGAACCTTCTGCGGCGCGAGGCGCTCGCGGCACCACTGGGCGATCTCCTGCGCGCTCGCGTGCTCGCCGGGCTTCAGCACCACCGCCACCAGGATCTCGTCCTCACCGAGCTCCGCCGGCACCGGCACTGCGGCGGCCTCGTGCACCGCGGGGTGCGCACCGATCACGCGATCGAGCTCGGCGCCCGCGATGTTCTCGCCGCGGCGCCGGATGATGTCTTTCTTGCGCGAGACGAAAAAGAACCAGCCGTCCTCGTCGCGCTTCACGATATCGCCGGTCTTGAACCAGCCGTCCTCAAAAGCGTCTTTCGTCTGCTCGGGGTCGCGGAAATAGCCTTTCATGACGATCGGGGTCTTCACCCACAGCTCGCCTTCCTCGTTCACGCCCACGTCGGCGCCCCCCTCGTCCACCACGCGGCATTGCGCCCACGGCCGCGCCGGATCGGGATGCTGGCCCACGGGTCCCATGCTGCCCGTCTTGCGCGGGCCTTCGATCAGGCTGCAGGTCACCCCGGGAATCTCGGTCATGCCGTAACCGCCGATCAGGTGTGGAATCCCGAACTCGTCGCGAAACGTCGCCTCCATGCTCTGGCGCACACCGTAGACGGCGCGCAGCCTGTGATCGGCGCGAAATTCGGAGCGCGGCCGGTTCTTCAGTATCGTGCCGATCGCTTCGATGATGTTCACTTCGGTCGCGCCGGTGTCGGCCGCCGTCTGCCAGAACGACGACGCCGAGAAGCGCGGCACGATCACCATGCTGCACCCCGCCGCGAGGGTGCCGGCGACCGAATAGAACAGCGCATTCATGTGAAAAAGCGGCAGCACGACCATCACGCGGTCGTCCTTCTGAAGGTACACGCGCTGGACAAAGGCTTCGCCGGCCGTGACGAAGCTCCTCTGGCTGTGCATCGCACCTTTGGGAAAGCCCGTGGTGCCGGAGGTGTAGACGATCAGAAAAACGTCGTCGGCGCGGGACGCCTCATGAAGCTCGCGCGGCACCCCATCCTTCACGGCGTCCCTCAGTGCCGGCACGCCGTCGTGCGCCGCATCGAGCGAGAAAAACCACGGCGCCCGGGCAAGCCCTGCGCACGCCGCGCGCGCGACGCTCATAGCATCGCTCCCCGCCACCACGCCGCTCACTTCGGCATGGTGGAGCACGTAACGCGCTTCCTCCACGCCGAACTCGGGATTCACCGGCACCATGATCGCGCCCACGCGCGCCAGCGCGAATAGCATCAACACGTGAGCGTCGCTGTTGCGGCCCATGACGCCGACGCGGTCGCCTTTGACGATGCTAAGACCGGACACGAGCGATGCGACCCTGCGCACCTCTTCGTCGAACGCCTGCCACGTCCACGTCCGGCCTTCGCAGAGGATGAAAGGCCGCGCACCGTCACGGGCGGCGCGGCTCGCGTATGCGCCGTGCAGCGTGTAATCGTGTTCGGGATAGCGTCTCAGGACTTCCAGGGGCTGCTTCACTAACGTCTCCATGCTGCTTCACTTCAACTCGCGGCACCGCATCGCTTCGTCACCGGTAGCGCCGACATTACAATACGCGCTCTCCCATCACAAGGCGCCCGAAGCGTAGTCGAAGACCATGATAGAGACACTGCGCAAATCCATCGCGACGCTGCGCTCGCCCGCGCCCTTCTTTTCGTTGCGCTACGTCGAAGAGGAGCGCGAGGTGCTCGCGGTGCGGCAGGACACGATAGAACCGCCGCGGCTCGTCGTGGACCGCGGGGTGATGGTGACCGCGGTGACCGAAGGCGGATACGGCTATTGCGCGACGAGCGATCTCTCACCCGCGGGACTGCAGGCCGCTCTCGATCGCGCAGGCGCGTGGGCGCAGGCGACCGCCGCGGCCGGCGTGCATCACCATTCTCCTGCGCAGATGCCGGCTCCGCGGGCGGAACGTCTGCCGGCGCTTCGCGCCGCTCCCTCGCTTTCGCGCAGCGAGCTCTTCGACCTGCTGGCCGACGAATGCCGCGAGGCGCGTATCGATGATCGCATCGTCGAGCGTTACGCCGCACTCGAGCTGCGGCGCGTCGAGCGCCTGTACCTCACGAACACCGGCGCCGACGTGCAACAGCGCGTGAGCTACGCCGTCCCCTACGCGCACGTCACCGCCAATCACGGCGCGCAGACGCAGGCACGCACCTTCCTCGACGCGCGGCAAGGCGGCCTCGAGCGGGTCGGAGGCAGCGGTTTCATCGGTTGCGGAAAGCGTCTCGCCGACGAAGCGCTGCAGCTCCTCTGCGCGCCCGACTGTCCGTCGGGGCGCATGGATCTCCTGCTCATGCCCGACCAGATGATGCTGCAGATCCACGAATCGATCGGCCACCCGCTCGAGCTCGACCGCATCCTCGGCGACGAGCGCAATTACGCGGGCACGAGCTTCGTCACGCGCGAGATGTTCGGGGAATACCGTTATGGGTCGCCGCTCCTGAACGTCACCTTCGACCCGACGATTCAAGGCGAGCTCGCGAGCTTCGGTTACGACGACGAAGGCGAGCGCGCGGAGAAGGTGTGGCTGATCCGGGACGGCGTGCTCGAGCGTCCGCTCGGGGGCCGCCTGTCGCAGCTCCGCGCGGGCCTGCCCGGCACGGCGAGCTCGCGCGCGGGAAGCTGGAACCGCGCGCCCATCGACCGCATGGCGAACCTGAACGTCGAGCCCGGCGCGAGCACGCTTCCCGCGATGATCGCCTC
>CAZULX010000238.1:0-2676 GCA_964621335.1 uncultured Streptomycetaceae bacterium | reverse complement strand
GCAGCATGATGAAGGTGTCGTCGACGACGCCGGCGCGCATCAGAACGGCAAGCGGAATGTGAAACCCTTCCTCGAAGATCTCGCGCGCTTCGGCCGAGCGGATGCGCCCGCCGATGTCCGGCACGTGCGCCGTCGTGCTCGCGAACGCGACGAGCCGCTCTTTCAGGAAAATGGGCTTCACCACGCATACGTCGTTCAGGTGACCCGTTCCGAGCCACGGATCGTTGGTGACGTAGACGTCGCCGGGCTTCATGTTCTGCGCGCCGATACTTCCAAGGAAGTGCCGCACCGTCGCCGGCAGCGTCGCGATGAACGACGGAATGCTGCTCGTGTTCTGGGCGAGCGAAAGCCCACGCGCGTCGGTGAGGACGCACGAGAAATCGTTCGCTTCGTTCGACAGGGTCGAAAAAGACGTGCGCACGATCACCTTGGCCGCCTCGTCGACGATCGAGCGCAGGCGCGCCCACAGGATCTCGAGCGTGACCGGATCGAATGTCTGCGCTGCGGATGGCATCACTACATGCTTTTCAGATCAAGGTCACGACGATGTTGCCGTTGTCCGCGACCACGGCCGATGCCCCGGGCGCGATCACGAGCGTGGAGCCGGCCTCTTCGACCACGGCGGGTCCCTGGATGCTCGCGCCGAAGCGAAGCGCGCCGCGGTCATAGACGGCGGTCGTCACGAAATCGCCCGCTTCCTGGAAATACACCGGCCGGCGACCGCGCATCGGTTCGCCTGCCGCGCGCGAGCGCGAGCTTTTCCTGACCGCCGCCGCGTCGGCGACGGGACCGACGACGGACACGCGGATATTGATGAATTCGATTGCGACCTGGGGCGGCGTGCGGGCGAATTTCTCGCGATACGATTTCTCGAACGCGGCCTCCAGCGCGGCGCGCGTTGCCCCGGTATCGGCGCCGTCGTACGGCCCGTCGGGCAACGCCGCGAGCAGATTGAAGCCTTGCCCCGCGAAACGGCCTTCTGCGAACCGCTGCACGCGCAGGTCGCGGAGCGCGTAGCCGGTCTTCGCAACGACCGCGCGCGCGTCGGCTTCGAGCGCCGCGAACGCCGCTTCGAGCCGCGCCCAGTCGCCGTCATCCAGTCGCATGTTGATCGTGCCGACACGGTCGATCTTCGCCGGCGCCGCGAGCAGGCCGAGCGCCGAAGCAACCCCGGCGGAAGGCGGACAGATGAGCTCCTTCAGACCCAGTTTCTTCGCCACGTAGTAACCGTGCAGCGGCCCGCCGCCGCCGGTGGTGAGGAGGCTGTAATTTCGCGCATCGCGGCCGCGCTCGGCGACGTGCACGCGCGCGGCGCCGGCCATGTTCTCGTTGACCACGTCGTGTATGCCCCACGCGGCCTGCACCGGCGTCATCCCGAGGTTGCGCGCCAGCGCGTCGATCGCCTGCGTCGCGTGCGCGAGGTCGATCCTGATCGCGCCGCCCGCGAAATAATCGGGGTTGAGATAACCGAGCACGAGATTCGCGTCGGTGACCGTGGGCTCGATACCGCCGAACCCGTAACACGCGGGGCCGGGGTCGGAGCCGGCGCTTTGCGGCCCGACCTTCAAGAGGCCGATCTCGTCGGTATGCGCGATGCTGCCGCCGCCCGCGCCGATCTCGATCAACTCGATGGTCGAAATGCGGATCGGCAGTCCGCTGCCTTCCGTGAAACGCTTCTGGCGCGCAGCTTCGAAGCCGTAGGCGACCAGCGGCTCGCCATCGTCGATCACCGACAGCTTGGCCGTGGTGCCGCCCATGTCGAATGCGAGCAGGCGCCGGCAATCACCGCCGAAATGGGCCGCCGCAAGCGCGCCCGCGGCGGGGCCCGACTCGAGCAACTGCACGGGCGCGCGCTTGGCTTCTTCCAGGTGCGTCATGCCGCCATTGGAGAGCATCAGCAGCAGCGGCGCCTTCACTCCGAGCTGCGCGAACTGCGCTGCCATGTGATCGAGATAGCGGCCCGCGAGCGGCTTGATGTACGCGCTCGCCACAGCGGTGGAGGCGCGCTCGAACTCGCGGATTTCGCTGGCCACCTCGTGCGACGTCGTGATCGCGACTTGCGGAAATCTCCTGCCGAGCGCGGCGGCGGCTGCGCGCTCGTGGCCCGGGTTCGCGTACGAATGCAGAAACACCACGGCGATCGAAGTCACGCCCCGCTCGACGAGCGCGCCCGCCTGCGCGAGGAGCTCAACTTCCTCGAGCGGCTTCAAGACTGCGCCGGAGGCATCGACGCGCTCCTCGACCTCGAGCCTCAGATCGCGCGGCACCAGCGGGCGCGGATTCTCTATATTGAGATCGTAAAGCTCGTATTTGCGCTCGCGCCCGAGCTCGAGATTGTCGCGAAAGCCGCGCGTCGTCAAAAGACCGGTGCGCGCGCCTTTGCGCTCGATCAATGCATTGGTGAAGAGCGTCGTCGCATGCACGACGCGCACGATGTCGGCGGCGTCGAGCTCCCGATCCTCGAGCAGCGCCTTCGTCCCGTTCAGCACGCCGCGCGAAGGGTCGTCGTGCGTTGTCAGGACTTTGCTGTTGAACTGCGCACCGGCCGATTGATCGAGCACGACGATGTCGGTGAACGTGCCGCCGATATCGACGCCCAGGGAATAGCTGCGGGTCACCGGTTTTTCTCCTAAACCTGTTTCTCTCGCCGCACGATCAATCGACGCGTATGCCGGC
>CAZULX010000237.1:0-4551 GCA_964621335.1 uncultured Streptomycetaceae bacterium | reverse complement strand
AGCGCACCGAGCGACCATCCGACGACGCAACAGCGCCGGGGCGCGGAAGCTGCGATCCGTTCCGCGATCTCCTCGATGTCGCACGCCGCGCGAGTGTCGAAAGCACCATAGCCGGGCAGGTCGAGCGCGCTCGCGTCGCCGCGCGCTGCGAGTTGCCGCGCGAGCCCGTCGAAAACGGCCGCGCCCGAACCCCACCCGTGCAGCAGAACGACTGCACTCATGCGCCGCGCTCGATCGACTCGAGTGCCGATGCGAGACGCTCCACATCTTCGATCCGATGGCCGGCCGAAAGCGAGACGCGAAGACGCGCCGTGCCGCGCGGCACCGTGGGTGGCCGTATCGCAGGGACGAGGAGGCCGCGGGCTGCGAGCTTCTCGGCGACTGCGACGACTTCGACACTGCCGCCGATCACGAGCGGCTGTATCGGCGTCTCCGATGGCAGCAGTCGCGCGGCGCACCCGCGCAATCCCGCCTTCAGCGCTGCGATTAGCTTCGCGAGATGATCGCGGCGCCAGGGCTCGCTCTCGATCAGCACCAGGCTTTTTTGAAGCGCGCATGCGAGCAGCGGCGGGCTCGCCGTGGTGTACACGTAAGTGCGGGCGCGCTGCACCAGCGTCTCGATCAACTCGGGCTCGCCGGCGACGAATGCGCCCGACACCCCGGCGGCTTTGCCGAGCGTGGCCATGTAAGCGATGCGCGGCGAGCGCACGCCCGTGTGCTCGAGCACGCCGCGGCCGTTCGCGCCGAGCACGCCGAAGCCGTGGGCGTCGTCGAGGACGAGCCACGCGTCGTAGCGCTCGGCTAAGTCGACGAGCGCCGCAACGGGGGCAATATCGCCGTCCATGCTGAATACCGCATCGCTCACGATGACTTTGCGTTTCGCCCGCGTGCCGCGCAGCTGGCGCTCGAGCGCGCTCATGTCGCAATGCGCATAGCGCTTGAAGTCGGCGCGCGTAAGGAGCGCCGCGTCGTTGAGCGACGCATGATTGAGCCTGTCGGCGAACACCGCGTCGCCGCGGCCGCTAAGCGCGGTCACGAGACCGAGGTTCGCCATGTAACCCGACGAGAAATAGAGCGCCGCCGGCAAGCCCGCGAAATGCGCGAGCGCGCGCTCCAGGTCGTGATGCGGCCGCGCGTGTCCCAGTATCAGGTGCGATGCACCGGCCCCGATGCCGTAGGTCGCGGCCCCTGCGCACGCCGCGGCGACGAGCTCCGGATGGGCGGCGAGACCGAGATAGTCGTTGCTGCAGAACGCGACGTAATCGCGCCCGTCGACCGTGACGCGCGCGCGCTGCGGCGTTTCGAGTATGCGGCGGTGCCTGCGCAAGCCCTCCGCCTCGAGGGCAGCGAGCTCCGCGGCGAGAGGAGTCATCAGAGAGGAGCTGCGATTTAGGATCCAGGATCCAGTACGGGCGATGCGGCAGCGGACCGCTGGATCCTAAATCCTGTCTTCCGGCGCCATGGGACGCAGTCCCAGCCGGGCGAACAGCGCTCGGTCTTTATCGGCTTCCGGATTGCCCGTCGTCAGCAGCTTCTCGCCGTAAAAAATCGAGTTGGCGCCGGCGAGAAAGCACAGCGCCTGTATGCCTTCAGACATCTGCTGACGCCCGGCCGAGAGGCGCACGACGGCTTTCGGCATCGTGATGCGCGCGCATGCGACGGTGCGCACGAACTCGAAAGGATCGAGGTTTTCGGTGCCGTGCAAGGGCGTGCCCTCAACCTGCACGAGATTGTTGATCGGCACCGACTCGGGATAAGGATCCATGTTGGCGAGCTGCGCGATGAGCGCGGCTCGCGTGCGGCGCGATTCACCCATGCCGACGATGCCGCCGCAGCACACGTGCAGCCCCGCTTCGCGCACTCGCGCGAGCGTGTCCAGACGGTCGTCCTGCGTGCGCGTGCTCACGATCTCACCGTAGAAGTCGGCCGCGGTGTCGATGTTGTGGTTGTAGTAATCGAGCCCTGCGCTTTTCAGCTGCTCGGCCTGGCCCGCCTTCAGCATGCCGAGGGTCGCGCACGTTTCCATCCCCAGCCCGCGAACCGCTTTCACCATGTCGAGGACGCCGTCGAGATCGCGCTGCTTGGGGCCTCGCCACGCCGCTCCCATGCAGAAGCGCGTCGCCCCTTTTTCCTTCGCGCATCGCGCGGCCGCGACGACCTCTTCGATCGACATCAGCGCTTCGTTCTCCACCCCGGTGTGATAGCGCGCCGCCTGAGGACAATAGCCGCAGTCTTCGGCGCAGCCGCCGGTCTTGATCGAAAGCAGCGTGGAGAGCTGAACGCAGTTCGCGTCGAAATGCTCGCGGTGTACGCCTTGCGCGCGGTGGATGAGATCGTTGAAAGGGAGCGCGTACAGGCTTTCGACGGCCTGGACGCTCCATCGGTGCGATGGCGCGGCCGCGCTGTCTACCGCGCGGGGCTTCGCTTCGTTAAGGGCGATGCTGGTCATGGTCACGGGGAAGGCGGGAGTCGTCAGGCGCTGGATCATCGCGGAAGGACGCCGGTGCTGTCAAACGCGCACGAGTCATTTTTCGACCGCTGCTTACGCGTCTTGCAGCGCGGGTGGCCCTCTCACTGTGTATTGTGCGGCGCCCGCAACGTGGCCGGCCGTGCGGCGGACCGCTACTGCGCGGCGTGTGATACGGCACTGCCGCGGCTGCCTTCCCGGCATTGCCGGGTCTGCGCGATCGCCCTCGAGAGCGGCGACACGTGCGGCGCCTGTCTCCGTCGACCGCCGCGCTACGACAGCGCCAGCGCGGCCTACGCCTACGCATTTCCGATCGACGCGCTCATCCGGGCCTACAAGTACGGGGGCGACCTCACGCTGGCGCCGGTGCTCGGCGCCGCGCTGGCGGACGCCGCCGTCGGGGACGTCGACGCGATCGTCCCGATGCCGCTCTCGGATGCGCGGCTGCGCGAGCGCGGGTTCAACCAGGCGCACGAGCTCGCGCGGCATGCGGGGCGCAGGCTCGCGCTCCCGGTCCTTCCCCACGCGTGCCGCCGAGTCGTCGATACCGCGCCGCAGGCGACGCTTCCGTGGGCCGAGCGCAGCAGGAACGTTCGCGGCGTATTCGTGTGCGACGCGGACTTGGCGGGAAAGCACATAGCGATCGTGGACGACGTGATGACCACAGGGGCGACGCTGAACGAGTTCGCGCGCACTCTCAAACGCGCCGGCGCGGCGTGCGTGAGCGCATGGGTCGTTGCGCGCACGCTGAGAGGGGATGCTTGATCCTTCTCCTCAGCCGTCTGTTTTATGTTGCTTCATCTCGACGCGGATGCCATTCACCGTGCGCAGCACCGGCCGATTCGCAGTGAGCGCCGGCGGCAGCTTCTCGAGCGCCTGTAAAGCGCTCTTGCGGTCGGCGTATTCGCCATAGACGACGGTGATCGACGGCTTGCCCTGGGCCATAGTGCGGAAGACGCGGATCCTGCCGGGCTCGAGGACCTTGCCGAGCGACCTGAGGTGCTCCTGGAGCTGCTCCTCGCTGCCGGTACCCATGAGCTGCAGCGTGTGAGTCGTGCCCGGTGCTGCCGCGAGCCACTCGCGGGTCGCAGCGAGACGGCTTTCGACCGTGCCTGCCTGCGCGTTCGCCGTAGTGGCCGCGGGTGCGGCGCGCTCGCTGACAGCGGAGGCCGCCGTTGTCCTTGCTTTCGCTACCACTTCCTGCCGCAACGGTTCCTGGGGCGCACGGGTGATCGGCGTCACCCCCGCCACAGGCGGTCCGGGAACGACGACCGAGCGCGATTCGACGGTTTTCTCCGCCGCTGCACCCGTCGCCTGCCTCGACGGCAGGTCCTGCACCGAGCTGCGTGCGCGCTCGGCGGCGATTTCCGCGCGCGAGTCCGAGGCGCTGGCGACTATCGGACGCGTCGGCATTTCGGGCAGCGGCGGCGCCTTCAGTTCCTTCAGTTCCACTTCTCGTCCCGCGTAGACGCGAGCGTGAGGCGCGGCCGCTGGGGTTTCACGCCGCGCGGCCTCGCGATATTCTGGCATCTGCGTTTCTTTCTCGATCGCGCCCGTCCGGTCGCGCGGATCCGGCGGAAGCGCGCTGATGGGCCTTGCGTTGGCGACCCGTGCCGCGGACGTTTCGGGATCGCGCCCGGGCGGCGCGGCAGACGAGGCTCCCGCGGCGGCAGGCGCTTTAGCAACCGTAGGCAGCGGTTCTTCAGGCAGCTGACTGAGCTCGTACGTGAGGCGCGAGGCGAAAGGCTTCTCGCTGCCGCGTGCGGCGCGAGCCGGGTCGACGGCTGTGGGCGCGGGTTCGGACGAAGTCGTAAATACCTGATCGTGCACAGGATTTACTCCGCGTAGCGCTGCCTCGCGGCCCATGTAGAAGTAGTACGTCGGAATCAGCGCGAAAACCGCGCCGACGATGAAACCGATCAGCAGGCGGTTCGTTCCATAAAGCTTGCGCTCGGTCGAATAACCGGTTTCGGACACTTGCGGCCGCACCCCCACTTTAATGCCAAGCGTTCATTATAGTCGGGACGATAAACCCTAGCGCCGCCCGCTGACAAGGCCGCCGGAGCTTCCGGCCGGAGTACCGA
>CAZULX010000236.1:0-2807 GCA_964621335.1 uncultured Streptomycetaceae bacterium | reverse complement strand
CGGTCGTGGTGATGGGGCCCGAGCACGCGAAGACCGTGGCCGACGGCGGTTTCTCGAAGTCCGATGCCAAGCGCTTCCTGCAGGAGCGCGCGACGCTGCCGCTCTTCAAGTTCTCGAAGGAGAACATCGAACGCCGCTTCAAGGTGACTTTCAAAGACCGGTACGCGCACGCGACCGAGGAAACGGCGGTTCCCGCAGTGCAGCGCGCCGAAGACATCATCATCGCGGTGATCGGCGGGGCGGGCAAGCACTCGGCTTACATACCCACTTTCGGCGCGACCCAGTCGGTGACGCGTGCGCTCGAGCTTGCCGATGGGCGGCTGGCGAAGAGCGCGAAAGATTTCGCCAGCGCGAAGCGAAGTTGAACCTAGCCGTCATTGCGCTCCTAACGGTCTCCCGCACCAGGCGCGCCACATCTTCCGGTATTCGAGCTCCAGCGCCCGGGTAAAGCCCGGGGCGTCGGTCAGAGGCGACTCGCGCAGTCGCCCGCGCAGCCCCGCGCGCAGGGCGGCCAGCTTTTCGAGATCTCCCGCCAGTCGCGTGCAGGTCTCCACGTACGCGTCTTCCGATTCGGTGATGAATTCGTGCAGGCCGGCGGCGGCGAGGATGCTCGCCGCCATGCGCGAGGCGTGCGTGGCGCCTTTGAGCGTGACGACCGGAACGCCCATCCACAAGGCTTCGCAGGTCGTGGTGGCGCCGTTATAGGGATAGGTGTCGAGCGCGATGTCCACGCGGTTGTAGGCGGAAAAGTGGTCCACCGTGCTCGGCTCCCAGCCCTGCAACTCGATACGGTCGCTCGCCACCCCAAGATCCGCGAAGCGATCCAGCACGCGCTCCCCTATACCCGGCCTCGACAGGTCCTTCGCCTTGAGGAAGAGCCTTGCACCCGGAACCGCGTTCAGCACACGTGCCCACAACGCGAGCGTCGCGTCGCTCCATTTGACGCATGCGTTGAAAGATCCGAACGTGAATGAGCCGTGTTGGCTGGCCGGCAACGCCGCGAGCGGAGGCGCTTTCTTCTCCACGTAGCAGAAATAGCTGTGCGGCAGGCGCGCCGGCTGTTCGACGTTGAACGCCTCGGAGCCGGGCGGATCGACCGTCCAGTCGGTGATTCGATAATCGATCGAATGCAATCCGGTCGTCGTCGGGTAACCGAGATAGATCGCCTGCACCGGCGCCGGGCGCAGCGCGAATGCGAGCGTGCGGTTGTGCGCGGTATGTGCGGCGAGGTCGACGAGGATATCGATGCCATCGTCGCGTATGCGTGCCGCGAGCGCGTAGTCGCTCAGGTCCGCGCACTCGACCCAGCCGTCGGCGCGCGCCCGCAGGCGCTCGCTCACCGCGTCCATGGTCGAATGGCTGTGATAGCAGATGACTTCGAACTGCTTCGCATCGTGATGCTCGAGGAGCGGCTCGAGGAATCTTCCCACCGGGTGTTCCCACAGGTCGGGGGAGACGTAACCCACGCGCAGGCGCCGTTCCGGATCCGGGTCGTTCGAGTGCGGCTGCGGTGGCGAGTCCGGTGCGCCGTGTTTCTCCGCCCACGCGCGATGCTCGTCGTATATCGTTTGCGGCAGCGGCGAGTGGGCGTTCAGCAGGAAAAGCAGGTTGGCGCGGGCGAGCCCGAACCGAGGATCGATTTCGAGCGCGCTGTGGTGGTACTCGATTGCCTCCGGGAAGCGCTGGAGCGAGGCGAGAACGACGCCAAGGCTGTAATGGGCTTCCGCGAAACGCGGCCTGCGGGCGATGGCCTCGCGGAAGAGCTCCTGCGCCTCGTCCAGGCGCGATTGCTCCAGCAGCATCGTGCCTGCGGCGACGCACGCTTCGGCGCGGTGGGGCGAAGCTTCCATCGCGGCGCGAAAGCTCGCCAGCGCGCCTGGCAGATCACCTTGCGCTTTCTTCGCGAGCCCGAGGCTGTAATGCGCTTCCCCCGAAGCAGGATCGATCGCCGTGACGCGCTCGAGCACCCGCGCGGCTTCGCCGTACTCTTCGAGTGCAAGCAGGTTGCTTCCGAGGAGATGAAGCGCGTTCCCGTCGTCGGGCGTGTGCTCGAGCACGATGCGGCACAGCGCCGCGGCCCGGGCGTGCTCGCCCGCCTGCTGCAGCGCTATGGCCGAGATCAGTTCCTGCGGAGGCGAAGGCGCCGGGCGCGCGGCCCGGGGACGCAGCAACTGCCGAAGAAAAGATCCGAGCATGCTCGAGTGAACGCCACGATGCGTGCCCGATGATAACAGGCGTGACGTTACGTCCTCATTGCCGCCAGCACCTTCTCGGTGGCCCTCACGCTCGGGAACGCCGTTACGAGGATTCGCCGAGCGCCCGGTTCACGCGCGGCATCACCTCCGTCGCCATGAGCTCCATCGAGCGCTTCGCAAGCCGCGCATTCAATGCTTTTAGTCTTTGATTGCACCAGAGAGACATTGCGCGCGCTTGAAGCAAAGGGACACATACCGAAGCGTAGGCGGCTTCCTGGAAACAACGCGCCGTACTGGGTCATGTCTGACTATGGGCCCTATGGCAACTTAGGATTGACGCACGCGCTCACCAGGTAGCACTGGAGCATTTCGACGGGGCACGGCCTCATCAGCTCCCGCGGGTCGTCCCCTTCTAACCAGGCGCGGCAGTCGTCCGGTACGAGGATCACAGGCATGCGATCGTGGAGCCGCTGCGTAAGCTCGTTTGGCGTTGTGGTGATGACGGTGAAGGTGGTCTCGGCCGACGGCACCGATGCCTACGGTTACACAGACATCGCAATAGGGCCCCGACATCCCGGAACCCTTCCGCCGGCTTCTGACCTTGATCGAAAA
>CAZULX010000235.1:0-6938 GCA_964621335.1 uncultured Streptomycetaceae bacterium | reverse complement strand
CAAGTACCCGAAGACCGAGCATGCGCACGAAGTGCGCCGGCTCGACGAGATCATCACGCGGCTCGAGCGCGAGCGCGGCATCGAGCCCGGCACGGTGGAAATCGACCCGAGCATCGAGACCGCGGTCGGCGTCGCCAACGTGTACGACATCGCCGGGGCGAGCCCGCGCGTGCGCGAGTTCGGCGCGAGCGGCGGCGGTTACGACCTCTCGCGAGATCTGGGCGTCGAGATGTTCGTCGACTTCGACCAGTTCGCCTACATCCGCGGCGAAGCCGAGCTCGCCGCACGCACGCTCGGGCTCGGCGTGCGCGCCGCGCCTTTCGTCCCCAACACCACCGGCAGCGTGAGCGACGGCGAGCGGGCGCTCCGTCAGGCCGAAGCGGCGCGCCGGTGCGGCCTGCGCCTGGGCAGCGGCGGGCTCAATCCCGCGGTCGTCGAAAGCCACAACGTGGGGCTTACGCCGACCGGGGAGGAAGTGCGCGACGCGCACTCGGTGCTGGAGCAGTACGCGATCGTTCAAAGCGCCGGCGAGACCTGGAAGGAGATCGAAGGCCGCGTGATCGACCGCTACGAAGCCGAGCGCGCGCGCGAGCTGCTCGAATGGGCCGAAGCGTGCGCCGAGCGCAACCGTGAGAAATCCGCGGCGGTCACGCGAGCCAAAGGCATTGCACCTGATCAGCCCAGCCCGAAGCGCTAGCGCCCCGTCACTCCGTCACCCGTCACCCGTCACCCGTCACTCGTCACTCCGTCACCCGTCACCCGTCACCGCTCCCATGTCCCTCCTCATTCGCCGCTCCAATCTCCTCGTCGCGGTGACCGACACCGACGCGGTCGCGAACGCGTGGCGCCATTACGCCGACGCGATCACCCTCGACCTGGTGGAGGGTGTTGCCGCCGATCGCAAGGCGGAGGCGCGCACGCGGCTGAAGGACGCGATCGTGTCCGCCGCGCGAGGCGCGGCTGAAGTCTTCGCGCGGGTGAACGACTCCTCGATCACCGAGGACCTGGAAGCCGTGGTGTGGCCGGGTCTGCGCGGCATCGTTCTGCCTCGCGTCGAGTCCGCCGCGGACGTGGCGGAAGCGGCCGAAGTGGTGACCGCGCTCGAGCGCGAGCGGAGCATCGCGGTGGGCTCGCTCGAATTCATCGTGCTGCTCGAGTCCGCGCTCGGCGTGTGGAACATCCGCCACATCCTGACGGCGAGCCCGCGGGTGAGGCAGATCGGGCTCGACGAGCGCGATCTGGCGGCGAGCCTGGGCATCGAGCCCATTCCCGAATACGATCCTTTCGAGTACGCGCGCGGCCGCCTTGCAGTCGAAGCGACCGCGGCGAAAGCGGGCGCGATCGGCATGGCGTATCCCTTGAGCGTCACACGGCGGGAGGCGCCCGAAGACGAAATCCACGCCGCGGCGACCAAGGCCCGCAACTCCGGCATGAAAGGCGTCATTTGCCCGCACCCTGGATGGGTCGCAGCGGTGAACGCCGCTTTCACGCCCACCGAAGAGCTCGTCACCTGGAACAGGCGCGTGCGCGAAGCTTTCGCCGCGGGCGTGGCCGCAGGCACCGCGGCGGTCCCGCTCGACGGCCGCATGATCGACGTCCCCGTGGACGAGTGGGCGATCGTGGTGCTCGAAATGGCGCAGGCGTGCGCCGCGCGCGATGCCGAAAAGCGCGCCGCCTTCGAGCAGCAGCAAGCGCGCTAGGCCTTCAGCCCCATCCTCTTACCCGCGAAGCAATCCGCGCCGCGGCATAGGCCGTTGGTCCTCTATTGCCGGAGAAACCGCATCGCTAATCTGGCGGCTGTGGTCGGCACTCAACGAAAGGGGATCGCGATGGTCGAAGGTCTCATCGCCCGGACGCGGGCGCTGCGTGTTTTCGCGCTGCGGAGCGCGGCCGTGGCCAAACGCGGCGCGGCGATCCTCGCCACCCTCGCCGTCGTCCTGCTGCCGGGAGGCCTGCTCGTCGTCGGCGCGTTCTGGCTTTACCGCTGCATGCGTCTCTCATGGGGTCGCGCGGGGCCGGCGTTCACGTGGGCTCCGGTCTCTGCGCAGCGTCGCGCCGTTACCCGGGCACCGTCACAGCCTGCTACGGGAGTTCGTCGGTAACGACCTTGAATCCCGCGAGCCGATTGACACCGAAGGTCGTCGTGATCGCCACGTCGGCTGCGTCCCGGCCGCGGGCGATCAGGATGCGGCCGATGCGCGGAGTATTGTGGCGCGCGTCGAACACGTGCCAGTCCCCGTCCAGGAAAGCTTCGAACCAGCCCGAGAAGTCCATGGGCGAGTCGACGACGGTAACGCCGATGTCGCCGAGGTAACCCGTGCAATAGCGCGCCGGAATATTCATGCAGCGGCACAGCGTCACCGCCAGATGGGCGAAGTCCCGGCACACGCCCTGGCGCTCCTCGTGCGCTTCGAAAGCAGTCTTGGTCGGACGCGCATACGGGTAACCGAACGACAGCCTCTCGTGCACGTAGTCGCAGATCGCCTGCACGCGAGCCCAGCCCGGCGCCGTGCTGCCGAAAAGCGACCACGCCGTCGCCATCAGGCGGTCGGTCTCGCAAAAGCGGCTGCCGAGAAGGAAGACGAGACTGTCGTCCGGAAGCTGCTCGACGGGCGTCTCGCGCGCCGTGGGCACGACCCGATCGGGCTCGCCGCTGTCGCGCACCACCGTGTCCGCGCTGATGCGCGTCTCGCCCGCCGGCAGGACCATGCGCACGCACCAGTTTCCGAATGAATCGCGATACCCGGACACCGGTATCGACGGCGAGGTCATGATGTGATCGGGCGCCTCGAGATCGGCCACGCGCGAAGAGTGGACGTTCAGCATCAGAATCGTGAACGTGGGTTGCGGGCACTCGTAGACAATCTCGTACCCGATGCGAATCCTCATGCAGCACTCCTGGTCATGGCCTGGGAGCCGAGCAACGTCTATGCCAGGGGTGCGTCGACTTCGAGCACGTCCAGCACCGATCGCACGATGCTCCTGCGCAGCGCGTGCCACGGCCTGCCGCCGCGGAGCGCGTGCTTCTGATTGACCTCGATCTCGACGCCGAGATAAGCGTCCGGGCGAAAGCGCCGGCGCAGGAACGTGGTCAGGCCGTCGTTGTATCCCCGATAAGGATAGTTGCGGCGTACGCGCAGCGGGGCGATGCGCTCTGCGAGCGCCGTGCTCAATCGCTCGCACAAGCGCCTTTCGCGGCGGCGCCCGGGATCGTAGAGGAACCCGACGTCGGCATTGCGCGTGACGCCGTCCAGCGCCGGGGTGAAGCTGTGCGACGACAGGTGAAAGACGCAGCGTCCGGCGGCGATGCCTTCGCGTACCCGGCGCTCGACCTCGTGCCGGTACGGCTCGTAGTAGCGCGCGGCGATGCGTGCCCTCACCTCGGGCGCAAGATCCCGAGTCCTCTCCGAATAGAGCCCGCGATGACCCGGCGATCGATTGAGCTCGACCAGGAGACGGCTCACGGTCGAGGCGACCAGCGGTGCGCCGCAGGCGCCTGCCAGATCGCTCGCCAGCGCGAGCGCGCCCGGATCGTGCCCCCGGTGCGACGCGAGGGCCGCCTCGTACCCCTCGAAGAGGTACTGATACTCCCGCGGGATGCGATTCCCGCCGTGCTCGCACGTTACGAGCAGCATCATCGGCGCCCGTTTCGCGCGGCGTGACGCTTTCGTCACCACCTCAACTCCGGCAGCCTCGAAAACACCTCGCGGGTTCCTTCGCTCCAGGCCTTGCTGAGGGCGTCGAAGTAGGCGTCATGATGCTCGAAGCGCCGGCGTATGCCGACCTCGAGGGAATCGCGCGCGTACGCGAGGAGATCGATCGGCATGCCGACCGAGAGATTGCTGCGCATCGTGGAATCGAACGATACCAGCACGCACTTGGTCGCGTCCGCGAGGCTGGTAGTGCGCGTGAGCACGCGGTCGATGATCGGCTTGCCGTACTTGACCTCGCCCGTCTGGAGAAAAGGAGTGTCCTCGCCGGCCTCGATGAAATTCCCTTCGGCGTAGATCCGGAAAAGACGCATCGGCTCGCCCTTCACCTGCCCGCCGACGATCAGCGAAGCATTGAAGCTCAGGTCGTTTTCCTCGAGGTGCCTGCCGTCGCGCGCTTCGACCGTGCGCATGACGTCGGACACGCACAGCACGACGTCCAGCATCGTCTGCGCGGACCATACGGTGCAATGACCGTCGTCGATCCGGCTGCGCTGCTTGAGCAGGCTGATGACCGTCTGGGTGCCGGCTAGATTGCCCGAGCTCAGCAGCACGATCACGCGGTCGCCTTTGCGCTCGAACACCGTCATCTTGCAGAACGTGGCTACGTTGTCGAGGCCCGCATTGGTGCGCGAGTCCGACGCGAACAGCATACCCTCCTCGAGGAGTACGCCCACGCAATAAGTCATCGGTGTCCCACGAGAGGCGCGCCGGGCGCGAGACGCGTGGCGTGCATTTCCACCGAGAGCCTGGACTGCGCCCGGTCGGCGCTCCCATTCACCGCCGCCGCAGACGCGGGCAGCGCCGCGCAGGCGAGGGGGATGTGGCCTTCGGCCGCGAGCAGGCCGGAGGTCGGATCGAGCCCGATCCACCCGGCGCCCGGCACGTACGCCTCGCACCAGGCGTGCAGCGCGAGGCTGTCCTGCGGCGGGCCGGGCGTATCCGTCCCGCCGCGAGCCGCTTCCGCGAGTTGAACGAGGTAGCCCGACACGAAGCGGGTTGCCAGCCCCGAGCGCCTCAGTATCTGCGCGAGCAGCCAGGCCGAGTCGCGGCACGAGCCGCTTGCGTGGATCAGGGTCTCCTCGCAGGTCTGTATCCCGGGCTGCATGCGTGTGAGATAGCGAACATCGTCGGCAACGGAGCGGTTGACGGCGACGAGGAAATCGATCGTTCCGATGGACGAGCCGAGCAGGCGCTGCCGCATGGCTTCGAGCCACGCGGTCAATCGCGGACCGGCGGGCTCGAGGTCGAGGCACGGCGTCAACGCGTGGCGGTCCTCGGCCGAGTATTCGAACGGGAACTCCAGCGCACCGTCCGCGACGTAGAAATCGAAGGGGTTGCTCGCCGGCAGCTCCGCGACGAGCTCGACGTCGATGCCCAGTTCGCGCGCGGGAGCGGAGAAGACGACGCGCGCGACCCAGTTGCCGTACGGGTCCTGCTGCCACTTGAGATCGTGGTCGGCGGGCGTGATCTGGAGCGCGTACGCCTGCGTCGGCGTGCGGGCGTGGGCGGCCGGACGCAGCCTGATCTCGTGGGGAGAGAGCCAGACCTCGCGGTCGTATTCGTAGCGCGTGCGATGCTCGAGCTTCACGCGGGGCGGCGCGCTCATGGCGTGACGGCGCCGCTGCCGAAGAAGCTCTCCTCGATGTGCGTGCCGAGGCCGTGGCTCTTCTTCAGAAAGTCGGTCAGATACTCGTGCAGGCCGTAGTCGAACACGTCGCGTATCCGGCCGAACTGCAGCGCCGCGCGCATCTCGCCCGACCGGCGCAGCGTTTCGGCGGACGTGTCGTTGCGAACCTTCTGCAAGGTCGTGTCCACCTCGCGCATGCAGAAAGCGAGCGATCTCGGGATGTCGTCGCGCAGGATCATGAGCTCGGCCACGCGCATCGGCGTGATCGTGTCCCTGTATACCATGCGGTAGGCCTCGAAAGCCGACAGGGATCGCAGCACGGCCGACCACTGGTAGTAATCGACCGCGCCCCCCACCTCGCGCACCGACGGCAGCAGCACGTGGTACTTGACGTCGAGGAGCCGCGCCGTATTGTCGGCGCGCTCGATATGCGTGCCGAGCCGCGTGAAGTCGTAGGCATCGTTGCGCCGCAAAGTGCCGAACGTCACGCCGCGAAAGAGATGGCTGCGCTCCTTCACCCAGTCGAACCAGAGCGAGGGCGCGCGCAGCATGCTCGCCGTGTCGATCTCGCAGAGCTCGAGCCACGATGCGTTGAGCACGCCCCACATTTCGCTCGTGATCGAGCCGCGGACGGCGCGCGCGTTCTCGCGCGCCTGCCGGATGCAGGACCAGATCGACGCCGGATTCTCGCGGTCCACGGCCAGGAAATGCATGACCTGCTCGGCGTTGACCACCGTGTGGTGGCCCGAGAACGGGTACAGGGAGCCGGTGATGTTGAGCGGCGCGAACCATTCCTGGTCGACGAGCCCGGGCTCGCCCGGGAGGAGCGACATGCGGTACGCGACGTCGAGGATGCGCGCGGTGTTCTCGGCGCGCTCGACGTAGCGGCCTATCCAGTACAGGCTGGACGCTGTTCGCGACAGCATCAGTCGACGACCCAGGTGTCTTTGACGCCGCCGCCCTGAGACGAATTCACCACCAGCGATCCCTCGTGCAGCGCCACGCGCGTGAGACCGCCGGGAACGAGCTGGGTGGTGCGCCCGGAAAGTACGTATGGACGCAGGTCGACGTGACGCGGAGCGATGCCGCCGCCCGCGAACGTCGGCACGACCGAAAGCGAGAGCGTGGGTTGGGCGATGAATCGCTCCGGCTCCGCGATTACGCGGCGGCGGTAGGCCTCGAGCTCGCTCTGCGAGCTGGTCGGTCCCACGAGCATGCCGTAACCGCCGAAACCCTGCGTTTCCTTGACCACGAGCTCGGGCAGATGAGCGAGGACGTAGGCGAGATCGTCGGGGCGAGACAGCACGTAAGTGTGCACCTGGCGCAATATGGGCTGCTCGCCGAGATAGAAATCGATCATCTCCGGCACGAACGGATAGATCGACTTGTCGTCGGCGACGCCGGTTCCGAGCGCGTTCGCGAGCGTCACGCGGCCCGCGCGATAGGCGCGCATGAGACCGGGCACGCCGAGCGTCGAGTCCGCGCGGAACACCTCCGGGTCGAGAAAGTCGTCGTCGATGCGCCGGTATATGACGTCCACCCGGCACGGTCCCCGGGTGGTGCGCATGTAAACCGTGTCCTCGTCCACGAAAAGGTCC
>CAZULX010000234.1:0-2961 GCA_964621335.1 uncultured Streptomycetaceae bacterium | reverse complement strand
GCGCGGCTACTGCTACCGCAACTACTTCTCCGACCCCGACGAATGGGCGAATCTTTTCAAGGTGGCCGGCGACGACGGCTCGGGCCTGTGGCGCGTCGTCTTCCCGACGCGCAACGAGGAAAGTGACGCCGAGGCTCTGGGCGATGGCGGCGTGCAGCAGCGGGAAAAAGATCCTGCGGTGCGCGCCGCGAATTTCGACCAACTGCGCGCGACGGCAGCCGACCCCGCGCGGCACCGGCAGTTCCTGCTCCGCACCTCGCTCATCGAGAGCGTGCGCCGGGCTGCGCTCATTTCATGAGCTCAGCCCTTCCTGGCAGCTCGGCTACAGCACGCCGTCGGCTTTCAACGCCGCAAGCTGCCCGCCGTCGATGCCGAGCCAGTTCTGCAGCACCTCGGCGGTGTCCTGCCCCAACGCGTGCGATCCCTTGATACGCACCATGCTGCCGTCGACGCGCACCGGCCACGTCGCCATCTTGTGCTCGCCGAGGTGATGGTTGACGGTCTGCATGAAGCCGCGCTCGGCGAAATTCGGCTCGTTGATGAGCTCCATCGTGTCGAACACCGCGCCGGCCGGCACGCCGACCGCGATCAGCTTCTCCATCGCGTCGCGCTTCTCGTACTTGCACGTCCATTCACCGATCGCCGCATCGAGGTCTTTCTCGTTGGCGATCCGGGATTCGGGCGTCGCGAAGCGGGCATCTTCAACCAGCTCCTCGCGGCCCATCAGCTTCGTCAGCCGCGTAAAGTGCTCGGGGTTCGCGCGGCTGCAGGTGATATAGATGTAATCGTTGGCTCCGCCGCCTTTGGTCGGGAACAGGCCGGTGGGCGAATTGTTGGCGCCGCCCGGTTTGGCGCCGTTGCGCGGCGCCGCCTTGCCCGTGCGGTTCATCGTCGCGAAGCACGTGCGCATGTAGTGAATCATCGCGTCCTGCATCGCGACCTGCAGCCGGCGGCCTTTCCCGGTGCGGTTGCGCTCGAGGAGCGCGCCGAGGACCGTCGCCGCCATCAGCATGCCGGTGCCGGTATCACCGAACGAAAGGCCCGGTTTGACCGGCGGGCGACCACGCTCGCCGGTGACGCTGATCGGCCCGCCCGCAGCCTGCGCGATCATGTCGAACGCGAGCCCCGCCTCGTGCGGGCTGCCGCTCGCAAAGCCTTTGATCTGGCAGTAGATGATGCGCGGGTTGATCTTCTTCACGGACTCGTAGTCGAGACCGAGTCGCTCGATCGTGCCGGGCGCCATGTTTTCGGCGACGATGTCGGCCTTCGCGATCAGGTCGCGGACGATCTGCAGCCCGCGCGCGGACTTCAGATTGATCGCCATCGACTTCTTGTTGACGTTGAACTCGTAGAAATAATACGGATCGTCGTCGGGCTTGCCGGGGCGCAGCCGCCGGCCGGGATCGCCGCGCCCCGGGTTCTCGATCTTGACCACCTCCGCGCCGAACCACGCCAGCACCTCGGTGCACGTCGTGCCGGCCTCGAACTGCGTGAAATCCACGACCTTGATGCCCTGAAGAAAATTGAGGTCCTGAGTGTTTTCGCTCATCGCTGCTTCTCCCGAGAATGAATGCATTGCCCGCCGATAGCGTGAACCGGATCGGGTCCGGCCGCAACGGCTTGCACGGCCCCGGACTAAAATCGAAAGGCCCCCCCTTCGTCCCGTCCAGCCATGCCCCTCGAATACATCAAAGTCGAAGTCAGCGACTACATCGCCACGGTCGTCATGGACCGCCCGCCGGTCAACGCGCAGAACGCGCAGTTCCGGAACGAAATCATGGAGGTCTTCGACTCGTTCAACGACCGCGAGGACGTGCGCGTGGCCGTGCTCACCGGCGCCGGCAAGATCTTCTGCGCGGGCGCGGACATCAAGGAGCGCGGCGGCATCATCAGGGCGCCCGGCGACTACGCCCGGCACAACCGCACCGCGCGCGAGTACGCGAACTGCATCCGCGAATGCGCGATCCCCGTCATCGCCGCGGTCAACGGCGCGGCGCTCGGCGCCGGCTTCGGGCTGATGGCCGCCTGCGACATCATGATGGCCTCCGACAACGCGGTGTTCGGGATGCCCGAGATCGACGTCGGCCTCGCGGGCGGCGCGGCCATGCTCTCGCACCTCGTCGGCAAGTCGCGCGGCCGGCGCATCCTCTTCACCGGCGAGCGCATCCCCGCGCAGGAGATGTATCGCATCGGCGTGATCGAATGGTGCGGCCCAAGTGTAGCCCTGATGGACGAAGCCCTGAAGCTCGCGCGCACCATCGCCTCCAAGAGCCCGATGGCCGTGCGCCTTGCGAAGAAGGCCTGCAACGTCTGCGAGAACATGCCGCAGCGCGACGGCTATCGCTTCGAGCAGGACATCACGGTGGAGCTTTCGCAAACCGAAGATGCGAAGGAGGCTCGGCGCGCCTTCGTGGAAAAGCGCAAGCCCGAGTTCAAGGGACGCTAGGAGCACCGTCATGAAAATCCATGGAAGCTGCAGCTGCGGATTCCTCACCTTCGAAGCGGAGGCCGATCCCGAGAAGGTCACCCTCTGCCACTGCACCGATTGTCAGTCGAGCACCGGCACCGCGTTTCGCACCAACGTCCGGGTGCCGGGCAGCGCGTTCAGGATGCTCTCCGGCACGCCGACGATCTACATCAAGACCACCGCCGACAGCGGCAATCCGCGGGCGCGAATAGGAAATTCAAACCACCTTTTTCACTATCCGCGGCTGTATCGCCGGTCGGGCAAGCGGCCAATCGCACGGTGTTTGGTGAAAATTCCCCACTCTCGATGATTTTTTGAGCTCTTCATCGGCCCAAGGCGGCGCACTTCGACGCTCTTTGACCGATTGGTCGAGCGCGCTCCGAGCCGGAGCATCGGTTCTGTTGCGGAACCGTTTTTGCCCTGCGGATTAGGCCGCCCGGAACAGCGCCAGCGGCCGCGCCGGTGAGCGCGGCGGCGCGCGCGCAGGCAAGCCC
>CAZULX010000233.1:0-3247 GCA_964621335.1 uncultured Streptomycetaceae bacterium | reverse complement strand
ACATGAAGCGCCGCGTCCTCGCTGTCGCGCTCGGGATTTACGTAGCGGTGGAAATGATTACCGGTCAGGCGCCGGTTCACGATCTCGACGGCCGCGATTTCGATGATGCGGTGCCCGAGTGCCGGGTCGAGGCCGGTCGTCTCGGTGTCTAGGATTATCTGACGCATCTGTTGTGACTCCGGTAGCGTGTGTTGGGGAAGGAGAGTTTGGTTATCCCTTAGCCATCGTCGCAACGCCAAGATTCGCGAGCTCGTCAGCTCGCTCGTTCCCGTCGTGGCCCGCGTGGCCTTTGACCCATAGCCACTCGATGTCATGACGCGCCGCGAGCTCGTCCAGCTCGCGCCACAGGTCCGCATTCTTGACGGGTTTCTTGTCGGCGGTCTTCCAGCCGTTTTTTTTCCAGCCGTGTATCCACTTGCTGATGCCAAGCTGCACGTACTGGGAGTCGGTATGCAGACGTACGCCGGAGGGGCGTTTCAGGGCCTCGAGCGCGCGTATGACCGCCATCAGCTCCATGCGATTGTTGGTCGTGGCGGGCTCGCCGCCGTAGAGCTCGCGCGAACGCGCGCCGCTTTGCATCAGCACGCCCCAGCCGCCCACACCGGGATTTCCCTTGCACGCGCCGTCGGTGTAGATGTCGACGGTTTCGCTGCATTCCGTCGATGCTGGCTGGGTATCGGTGGCTGGTTCGTGGTTCACGCTCGAACAATGTTCGCCGCGGGCTCCTGGTACACCCCGCGCGTGTCGATGACGAGCTTGGCGTGCTTCTTCACGAGCGCGTAGTCGAAAAGATCGTGATTGGTGGCGATGAGGACGCAGTCGTAGCCGCGGATCGATTCTTCCGTAAGCGCAACGCTCTTTAGATCGAAGTAGTGCTTGCGCATCCGCGGAAACACTGCAATGTGCGGGTCGGAATACGCGACCTCCGCGCCTTTCTCCTGCAGTAATTCCATCAGCTCGATCGAAGGCGACTCGCGCGGGTCGTCGACGTTCTTCTTGTATGCGAGCCCCAACACGAGGACTTTGCTGCCGCGCACTGACTTGCCCTGCATGTTGAGCGCATCGGCGAGCTTACCGACGACCCATTTGGGCATCGCGCTGTTGATTTCCCCCGCGAGTTCGATGAAGCGCGTATTAACGCCGTATTCGCGCGCCTTCCATGTCAGGTAGAACGGATCTATCGGAATGCAGTGCCCGCCCAGGCCGGGCCCGGGATAGTACGGGACGAACCCGAACGGTTTCGTCGCCGCCGCGCGGATCACTTCGTAGACGTCGATGCCCATCTTGTCGCAGATCACCTTCATCTCGTTCGCGAGGCCGATGTTGACCGCGCGGTGAATGTTCTCCAGCAGCTTCGTCATTTCGGCGGCCTGGGTCGAGCTCACCGGAACGACTTTCTCGATCGCGTGCCCGTAGAGGGCAAGTCCTGTTTCCAGGCACGCCGGCGTCGAGCCTCCGCACACTTTCGGTATCGTCTTCGTCTCGTAATCCGGATTCGAGGGGTCTTCGCGCTCGGGGGAAAAGACGAGGAAGATGTCGTGGCCGATTTCCAGGCCCCGGGCCTCGATGCGGGGCCGCAGCTCCTCTTCAGTCGTGCCCGGATAGGTCGTGCTCTCGAGCGAGACGACCTGGCCCTTGCGCAGGTGCGGCACGATCGCATCCACGGTCGAGATGACGAAGCTCAAGTCGGGCTCGCGATATTTGTTGAGCGGGGTGGGCACGCAAATAATGAGCGCGTCGACTTCGGAGCAGCGCGAAAAATCGGTCGTCGCCTGGAAGCCCTTCTTCAATGCGCCTTTAATCGTCTGCGCGGTAATGCGCTCGATGTAGCTTTCACCGGCAGTGAGACGCGACACCTTGTTTTCGTCGATGTCGAAACCGACCACCTGGTAGCCGACTTCGGAGAACCTCAGCATCAGCGGCAGGCCGACGTAGCCCAGCCCGATGATGCCGATATGCGCGGTGCGGTCTTTCAGCTTTGCGACGAGGGCTGCATTTCCCTTCGCGACTGGGCTCAACGTGCTCGATTCCGGTGCCATCTACAGAGATCGCCTCATTAAGACGCGCGACACGCGTCGTTACTCCCCCACCCTCGCCGTCAGCGCCTCGTCTTTTTCGCCGACTTTTTGGGGCGATGCCGCGAGCTGTTTGGCCGGCGCGAGCCGATCGCTCCATTTTGGCATAATCAGCCGCGCGCCGCGCACCCGCTTGACCGCCTGCAGGAAATAAACACCCCCCGCGATGGGCCACCAGCGGTCACCCGCGGATTCCATGAAACCGAAACGCTCCAGCCATTTTTGCTGGCGCGAAGGCGGCGCGTAACACGCCATCTCGCCGCCGATGATCTCGAAGCCGAGTAGCGCGAGCCAGTCCTTCACGCGCATGAGCGGGATGAAGCGGCCGCGCCACGGAAAATCCTGTCCGCGGTGAAAAACGCCGCGCCATCCCCACAGGCTGAACGGATTGAAACCCGATATCACGACCTGCCCTTCGGGCATCAGGACTCGCGCGACTTCGCGCAGGATCTGATGAGGATGTTGCGCGAATTCGAGCACGTGCGGCAAAAGCACGAGGTCGGTGCTGTTGCTCGCGACGGCGAGATCGTGGAAATCGGCGCGCAGGTCGACCGCACCGCAGGGCGCGACGCGGCAACGCAGTGGAATGCGGCTCGCGCGCAGGAGCTCGACCTGGGGCATGCCGACCTGGAAAGCGTTGTAGCCGAAGATGTCGGCGACGGCACGGTCGAAGTAGCGGTGCTCGCGCTCGATGAGATAACGGCCGAGTGGTGTGTGCATCCACTCGTCCATGCCGTCGGAGGGGGCGGGCTCAACTGACATGGCCGCAAGTTTAATACGCATGCCGCAAAGTAGAGATAACGTGCATTTTCGCACGCTGTTACCTGATTTTTAAGCGGTTTCCTTGTTGACGACGGCATATCGCGCAGTTACCATCCGAGCTGTTTCGTGCGGGAAGGACGCTAAGAATGCACCCAAGAGTCGCACTTCCGCTGCTGTTGTTGTTCGCTTCCGCCTGCACGCAGCTCCCTCTCGCTCCCGATGACGGCCCGCTCGACGCCGTTACGACAGCGCCGAAAGCGGCACCCGTTGTCGCTGCTCCGGAACCCGCTCCCCTACCCAGGCAGGCCCGTATCACGCCGAATCTGCAGATTGCGGAAGAGCTTTCCGCAGTCGACCTGCAGGCTGCCGCGGAAGCCGCGGCGGCAGCCAGGAGCCTGTGGCCGCGCATC
>CAZULX010000232.1:0-3919 GCA_964621335.1 uncultured Streptomycetaceae bacterium | reverse complement strand
ATCGCTCGCCGATGTTCACCGGCGTGATCGAAGGCGTGGGCCCGCGTTACTGCCCGTCGATCGAGGACAAGATCCATCGCTTCGCAGACAAAGGCTCGCACCAGGTCTTTCTCGAGCCCGAAGGTCTCACCGTCAACGAGTTTTACCCGAATGGCATATCGACGAGTCTGCCTTTCGACGTGCAGGAGGACCTGGTGCGCTCGATCGCGGGTCTCGGGAACGCACACATCACGCGGCCCGGCTATGCGATCGAGTACGACTATCTCGACCCGCGCGCGCTCAAGAGCTCGCTCGAATCCAAGGCGATCGGCGGGCTCTTTCTCGCCGGCCAGATCAACGGCACCACGGGCTACGAGGAAGCCGCGGCGCAGGGACTACTCGCCGGGTTGAACGCAGCGCTCGCGGTGCGCGAACGCGACGCGTGGTGCCCGCGCCGGGACCAGGCGTATCTCGGCGTGCTGGTGGACGATCTCATCACGCGCGGGGTCTCCGAGCCCTACCGCATGTTCACGAGCCGCGCCGAGTACCGCCTTTCGCTCCGCGAGGACAATGCCGACCTGAGGCTTACCGAAACCGGCCGGGAGCTCGGCCTCGTAGACGACGCGCGCTGGGCCGCGTTCAGCGAAAAGCGTGAAACGATCGCGCGCGAGCAGGAACGGCTCAAATCGACCTGGCTCAACCCCCGCGTCGTCGATCCCGCCGCCGCCACCCGCGTGCTGGGACAGGCGATCGAGCGCGAATACGCGCTCGCGGACCTCCTGCGCCGGCCCGAGGTGACGTACGCCGCACTCATGAGCCTGCCGGGCGCAGGGCCCGGCGTGGGCGATGCCCGGGTCGCGGAGCAGGTGGAAACCCAGGCGAAGTACCACGGCTACATCGAGCGCCAGCGCGAGGAGATCGAACGCAACGAGCAGCAGGAGAGCGCGCGGCTTCCCGCAGACATCGATTACGCCTTGCTGCGCGGGCTCTCGGTCGAAGTCCAGCAGAAGTTGAATGCCCACAGGCCCGAGACCGTGGGTCAGGCCGCGCGCATCTCCGGGGTCACGCCGGCGGCGGTTTCGATACTGCTCGTACACCTCAAGCGCGGTTTCGCGGACGCCCGCAAGAAAACCGCATGAGCGCGGCATCCGCGCTCGACGCGGGCCTGGGCGCGCTCGGGCTTACGCTGGCCGCGGATGCGCGGCAACGCCTGCTCGCGTATCTGCGGCTGGTGGAAAAGTGGAACCGGGTCTACAACCTGACCGCAGTGCGGGACACGGACCAGATGGTGCCGCAACACCTGCTCGACAGCCTGGCGGTGGCGCCGCACCTGCGCGGCGAGTCGCTTCTCGATGTGGGCAGCGGTGCGGGTTTGCCGGGACTGCCGCTCGCGATCGCGCGACCCGCGATGGCGGTGACGCTCATCGAGGCGAGTCACAAGAAGAGCGCGTTCCTGAAACAGGTCGCCATCGAGCTCGCGCTGCCGAACCTGGAGGTCGTAAACGCTCGCGTCGAAGCATGGGAAGCACCCCGCGCCTACGATGTGGTGATCTCGCGCGCGTTCTCGGATCTGGCGGAATTCGCCGCGCTCGCCGGACGGCACGTGGCGCCCGGAGGCGTGCTGGCGGCGATGAAAGGGGTTTATCCGTATGAGGAGCTCGCTCAGCTTCCCTCGCCGTATCGCATGACGGCCGCACTCCCGCTTCAGGTGCCCGGACTCCCCGCCGAGCGTCATCTGGTACTCATGGAGCGCGCATAAAGCCATGGCCCGCATCCTCGCGATCACCAACCAGAAAGGCGGCGTCGGCAAGACGACGACGAGCGTCAATCTCGCCGCGAGCCTCGGCGCAGCACGGCGCAGAGTTCTGCTGGTCGATCTCGACCCGCAGGGCAACGCTACGATGGGCAGCGGAGTCGACAAGCGAACGCTCAAGGCCACGGTCTACCAGGTGCTGATCGGAGCCCAGACGCTCTCCGAAGTGCGAGTGCGCGCGCCGGCGGGCGATTACGATCTGCTGCCCGCGAACCGCGAGCTCGCGGGCGCCGAAGTCGAAATGGTCGACATCGACCGTCGCGAGCTGCGGCTGAAGGAAGCTCTCGACGCGGTCACGGACGAGTACGATTACATCCTCATCGATTGCCCGCCGGCGCTCAACCTGCTTACGGTGAACGGTCTCACGGCCGCACACGCGGTGGTGATCCCCATGCAGTGCGAGTACTACGCTCTCGAAGGCCTGAGCGATCTCGTGTCCACCATCAAGAAAGTGCGCGCCCACCTCAATCCCGCGATCGAGATCGAAGGTCTCCTGAGAACGATGTACGATCCGCGCAACACGCTCGCGCAGCAGGTCTCCGCACAGCTGCTTCAGCACTTCGGCGACAAGGTCTACCGCACGGTGATCCCGCGCAACGTGAGGCTCGCCGAAGCGCCGAGTCACGGCGTGCCGGTGCTCAAGTTCGACAAGACGTCCAAAGGCGCGCAAGCCTACCTGGCGCTCGCCGGCGAGATGCTCAATCGCCGCGAGCAGGCGCCGCAGGCGTAATCGGGGAGTGGCGATGGCGAAACCAAAAGGGCTGGGCCGCGGTCTCGATGCGCTGCTCGGAGATGAGAACGCCGCGGCCCCGGCCGGCGGCGAAAACCTGCGCAACGTGGGCGTCGACGAGCTCGCGCCCGGGAAGTATCAGCCGCGCTCGCAGATGGACGAGGAGGCGCTGCGCGAGCTCGCCGACTCGATCAGGACGCAGGGCGTCATGCAGCCCATCCTGGTGCGGCCGGTAGAGGCGGGGCGCTACGAAATCGTCGCGGGAGAGCGGCGCTGGCGCGCGGCGCGCATGGCAGGCCTCGCGACGGTGCCGGTGCTGGTGAAGGAAATTCCCGACCAGCAGGCGCTTGCCGCAGCGCTCATCGAGAACATACAGCGCGAAGATCTCAGCCCGCTCGAAGAGGCGGCCGGCATCCAGCGCCTGGTTCAGGAATTCAGCCTCACGCACCAGGCGATCGCCGAGACCCTGGGGCGATCCCGGGCCGCGGTCACCAATCTCTTGCGCCTGCTCGAGCTCGCGCCGCCGGTGCGCGAGCTACTGGCGCAGGGCCGTATAGACATGGGGCACGCCCGTGCGCTGCTCGCGTTGCCCATCGCGCGCCAGCTCGACCTCGCGCGCGAAGCCGCGCACAAGGGCCTGACGGTGCGGGAGGTCGAAGCCCGCGTCGCCGCGTCGCTCAAGGGCCCCCAGCCGCGGCGGCCGCGCGCGGACCGTGACGTGACGCGCCTCGAAGAGGAGTGGTCCGACCGGCTCGGCACGACCGTGCAGATCAAAGTGCGCGGCAAGAGGGGGGGCAAGCTCGTGATCGCCTACCGCACGCTCGACGAGCTCGAGCGCCTCCTCGCCAAGCTCGGCACGGCCTGATTTTGACGCGTACGCGCGCGTCAACGTATAATCCCACAGTTTTATCCGCGGGTGAAAGCGTGCCTCTCCTCATCGAGGGCAAGCCTATCCGCACCGTCCTCCGGTGGCAGCTCTACGCTACGGCCGCCGCGATGTTAATCGCCGGTTTCTGGGTGGGCCGCCACGGCGCGCTTTCAGCGTTCTTCGGCGGATTCATCAATGTCGCGGCGGGTGCGGTGTTCGGATGGGTCGCGACGCACAGCAGGAAGCGGGCGCCGGCCGAAGCGCTGCTCGCCCTCATCAGGGCTGAGTCGGTCAAGGTCGCGCTGATCGTGGCACAGCTGTGGCTGGTGCTGACGAATTACAGAGAGCTCGTGCCGGGTTTTTTTTTCGGCACTTTCGTCCTGACGGTGATTTTCTTCAGCATGGGCTTTTTCGTACGCGACCGGTAGCGCGCGACGACGTAACGGGAACGGCACTTTCGAAATGGCGCAGGAACTCACTCCGACCTCATACATAGGTCACCACCTCACCAACCGCACGGTCTCGCTCG
>CAZULX010000231.1:0-5370 GCA_964621335.1 uncultured Streptomycetaceae bacterium | reverse complement strand
TCATCGCGCGCCTGAACGCGATCAGGCGCGATAATCCGGCTTTGCAGAACGACGCGACGCTCACGTTCGCGGAGACCGACAGCGACCAGCTGATCGCGTACGTGAAAACGACGCCCGACGTTTCGAACGCGCTCCTCATCGTCGTCAACCTCGACCCGCACCACAGGCAAACCGGTTGGGTGGAGATCGATCCCGCGAAGCTCGACCTCGAACCCGGTCACCCGTACCAGATGCACGACCTCCTCACCGACGCGCGCTATCTGTGGCACGGCCGGCGCAATTTCGTCGAGCTCGAGCCCGGCATGGGGCACGTCTTCGTCGTTCGGCGCCGCGTTCGCGACGAGCGCGATTTCGACTATTTCGTATAGGAACGCGAGTCCCCCCATGGACCTTCCCGTTGCGGCCGCGCTGGCGGCCGACGCCGAACATACCGTGCAGGCGGGCGACCCGCTCTGGTACAAGGACGCGGTCATCTACCAGCTTCACGTCAAGGCGTTCTTCGATTCCAACGACGACGGCATAGGGGATTTCCGCGGGCTCACGCAGAAGCTCGACTACATCCGCGACCTCGGTGTGAACGCGATCTGGCTGCTGCCTTTCTATCCTTCGCCGCAGAAAGACGACGGCTACGACGTCGCCGACTATCACAACGTCCACCCACCCTACGGCACGCGCGCCGATTTCAGGCAGTTTCTCCGCGAGGCGCACCGCGCGGGCCTGAAAGTCATCACCGAGCTCGTGGTCAACCACACCTCCGATCAGCACCCGTGGTTCCAGGCGGCGCGCCGCGCGCCGGCGGGATCGAGCAAGCGCGACTTCTACGTCTGGAGCGACGACCCGACCAAGTACAAGGAAACGCGGATCATCTTCACCGACACCGAGACTTCGAACTGGACGTGGGACGAGGTCGCCAAGTCGCACTACTGGCACCGCTTCTTCAGCCACCAGCCCGATCTCAATTTCGACAATCCGAGCGTGCTGAAGGCAGTGGTTCGCACCATGCGCTTCTGGCTCGACATGGGCGTGGACGGTTTTCGCCTGGACGCGATCCCCTACCTCGTCGAGCGCGAAGGCACCAACAACGAGAACCTGCCCGAGACGCATGAAGTCCTGCGCAAGATCCGCGCTGCGCTCGAAGGGTCGTACCAGAACAAGGTTTTTCTGGCGGAAGCGAACCAGTGGCCCGAGGACGTGCGCGAGTACTTCGGCAACGGCGACGAATGCCACATGGCCTACCACTTCCCGCTGATGCCGCGGATGTACATGGCGATCGCACAGGAAGACCGCTTTCCGGTGGTCGAGATCATGCAGCAGACCCCCGACATTCCCGAGAACTGCCAGTGGGCGATCTTTCTGCGCAACCACGACGAGCTCACGCTCGAGATGGTGACGAGCAAGGAGCGCGACTACATGTACCGGATGTACGCCGCCGACCCGCGCGCGCGCATCAACCTCGGCATCCGGCGCCGCCTCGCCGCGCTGGTGGAAAACAACACCGACACGATCAAGCTCATGAACAGCCTGCTCCTGTCGATGCCGGGATCGCCCATCGTCTACTACGGCGACGAGATCGGCATGGGTGACAACATCTTCCTGGGGGACCGTAACGGCGTGAGAACGCCGATGCAGTGGACGCCCGACCGAAACGCCGGCTTCTCGCGCGCGGACCCGCAGCGGCTGTACCTGCCGCCGATCATGGACGCGGTCTACGGCTACGAGGCGGTCAACGTCGAAGCCCAGTTGCGCGAGCCCGGATCGCTGCTGAACTGGATGAGACGCATGCTCGCCGTGCGCAGGACGAGCCGCGCGTTCGGCCGCGGCCGGCTCACGTTTCTGCGCCCGGGCAATCGCAAGGTGCTCGCTTACCTGCGCGAGCTCGGCGACGAAGCGATCCTGTGCGTGGCCAACCTCGGGCGCTCCGCGCAGCCGGTCGAGCTCGAGCTCGCGCGCTTCCGCGGGCGCGTCCCGCTCGAGCTTCTGGGACGCACCGCGTTTCCGCCGATCGGCGAGCTCCCGTACCTCCTGACGCTGCCCGCGCACGGCTTCTACTGGTTCAGGCTCGCGACCGACGTCGCGGTGCCGAGCTGGCACGAGGAGCGCCTGGGCGCCGAGGAAGTCCCCGTCCTCATCCTCTTCGACGGCTGGATGAGCCTCTTCCGCGACCGCGTCGTGCCGTGGCGCATCGCCATGGCGGAGAAAGTGCGCAAACAGCTCGAGGAGGAAGTGCTGCCGCGCTATTTGCAGACGCAGCGCTGGTATGCCGCCAAAGGGGAGGCGATCAAAGGCGTGCGCCTGGTCGATCACCTGCTGTGGGAGTCGCGCGGCGGCCAGTGGATGTTCGCGATGTTCACGACCGAAGGCAGCGCGGAGCCCGCGCGCTACTTCATGCCGCTCGCGCTGGCGTGGGAGGACACCGAGGAAGAGCGGCTGCGCGCGCTCGCGTCGGTGACCATCGCGCGGGTGCGGCAGCAGGCGAGCGTCGGCGTCCTCGCCGACGCGCTCGGCGACGAACGCTTCGCGCGCGCGGTTGCGCTGGCGATCGGGCGCGGCGGCGAGATCGAGACCGCGCGCGGGCGTTTGCGATTCCTGCCGACGCGCTCCCACGCCGAGCTCGCCGGGCCCGATGCCTCGGCGCTGCCGGTGAGCACGCCTCACGGGCTCTCCAGCAATACCATCGTCACCCTCGGCGAGCGCCTCTTCCTCAAGGCGTACCGCCGCGTGCGTCGCGGGATCAACCCCGAAGTCGAGATCGGCCGCTTCCTGACCGACGTCGCGCGTTTTCCGAATTGCGTCCCGCTCGCCGGCGTCATCGAGCATGTCGACGGCGACGGCCAGGTCTCGACGCTCGCGCTGCTCCAGGCCTACGTGCGCAACCAGGGCGACGGCTGGAACTACACCGTCGATTACGTCGCGCGCTTTCTCCAGAGCCAGCGTGCCGCAGCCGAAGTCCCCCCCGACGTGCACGGCGCGTATCTCTCACTGGTGCAAACGCTCGGGATGCGCACGGGCGAGCTGCACGCCGCATTCGCGCACCGCACGGGCGACCCGGCTTTCGACCCCGAGCCCGCGAGCGCCGAAGACCACGCGAGCTGGAAGCAGCAGGTGCGCGAGGATGTGGCCTCATCGCTCGACCTCCTCGCCCGCCGCGCCGACCAGCTCCCCTCGGCGGTGGTCGCCGAGGCGCGCGCGCTCCTCGAGCGCCGCGACGAGGTGCTCGCGCGCGTGGATGCGCTGCCCATGCCGCAGGGCCCGACGCTCAAGATGCGCCATCACGGGGACTACCATCTCGGTCAGGTGCTGCTCAGCAGGAACGATTTCGTGATCACCGATTTCGAAGGCGAGCCCGCGCGCCCGCTGGAAGAGCGCCGGCGCAAGCACTCGCCGCTGCGCGACGTGGCGGGCATGGTACGCTCGTTCAGCTACGCGGCCGGGGCGGCGCTCGGCAAAGCCATCGAATCTCCGGAGGACGCAGCGCGGCTCGCGCCGCTCGTTACGGATTGGGAGCGCGAAACGCGCGCGGCTTTCCTCATCGCGTACGACGAGACCGCGCGCCAGGCAGGCGTGTATGCGGACAAGAACGCGATGCACGCGCTGCTCGAGCTTTTCGAGCTCGAGAAGGCGCTCTACGAGCTGCGCTACGAGCTCAACAATCGTCCCGACTGGGTGCGGTGGCCGCTCGCCGGAATCAGCCGGCTGCTTCAATAGCCCGCTCGTCGTAAAGGAACACTGGAGGCGCTCATGGACCGTATGGACACGCTGCTGCAACCGGTACAGATCATGTGGGAGCGCTTCGTCGCTTTTCTCCCGCAGCTCGCGCTTGCGATCGTCGTCGTCATTGCGGGCTGGCTGCTCGCCAAAGCCGCGCGTTTCGCCGTCGTGAAAGCGCTGCGGGCCATCAACTTCAACGTGCTCACCGAGCGCGCCGGGCTCGACGGCTTCCTGAAACAAGGCGGCATACGCAGCGACACCACCGACGTCTTCGGCGTGCTCGTCTACTGGCTGATCGTGCTCGCGGCGCTGGTGAGCGCGTTCAACGCGCTCGGCATGCCTTACGTCACCGACCTCCTGCGGCAGGTCGTGGCGTTCGTGCCGCGCCTCATGGTGGCGCTCGTCATCCTCGCCTTCGGCGCGTATTTCGCGCGCTTCGTCGCGGGCGCCGTGATGGCGTACTGCCGCAACGTCGGGCTCCAGGACGGAGACATCCTCGGGCGTCTCGCGCAGTATGCGATCCTCGTCTTCGTCGTGCTGATCGCGCTCGAGCAGATGCAGATCGGCGGCGACATCGTGCGGCACAGCTTTCTCATTCTGTTCGGCGGCATCGTGCTCGCGCTCGCGCTCGCCTTCGGCATCGGCGGCCAGCGCTGGGCTGCGGAGCTCCTGGATCGCTGGTGGCCGCGCAGCCGGCTCGACGAGCATCCGCGCGTCGAGGAGCTGCCGCGCAGGGCGCAGGGCACGCGGCACGATTTGTAGGTGAACGGACCCATCACTGCAGTCTGGCCCGGGCGCCCCTATCCGCGCGGCGCGACGTGGGACGGCGAAGGCGTGAATTTCTCGCTCTTTTCGCAGCACGCGGAGAGCGTCGAGCTCTGTCTTTTCGATTCGAAAGGACGGCGCGAGGTGCAGCGCATCACGCTCGCCGAGCACACCGACCAGGAATGGCACTGCTACCTGCCCGAAGCGCGCCCGGGGCTCCTCTACGGCTATCGTGTGCACGGGCCTTACCGCCCCGAGCACGGCCACCGCTTCAACGCGCACAAGCTCCTGCTCGACCCGTATGCGAAATCGCTGGCCGGGCAGATCAACTGGAGCGACGCGCACTACGGCTACCGGCGCGACTCGGATCGCGCCGACCTGTCGTTCGACCGGCGCGACTCGGCGCGCGGGATGCCCAAGTGCCGCGTGATCGATCCCGCCTTCACGTGGGGCGACGACCGCCGCCCCAACGTGCCGTGGAACGACACCATCATCTACGAGCTGCACGTGAAAGGCCACACCGCGCGGCATCCCGATGTGCCGCCCGCGCTGCGCGGCACCTACGCCGGCCTCGCGAGTCCCGCCTCGATCGCGCACCTGAAGCGCCTGGGCATCACCGCAGTCGAGCTGATGCCGGTGCACGCGTTCATCGACGACCGCTATCTCGTCGAAAAGGGCCTGCGCAACTACTGGGGCTACAACTCGATCGCCTATTTCGCGCCTGAAGCGCGCTACCTTTCGAGCGGCAACGTCTCCGAGTTCAAGACGATGGTGAAGGCGTTTCACTCCGCCGGCATCGAAGTCATACTCGACGTGGTCTACAACCATACCGCCGAAAGCGACCACCTCGGGCCCACGCTTTCCTTCCGCGGCATCGACAACGCTTCGTACTACCGG
>CAZULX010000230.1:0-12694 GCA_964621335.1 uncultured Streptomycetaceae bacterium | reverse complement strand
TCATGGAAAGCGCTCGCGCCGTTGCCGACCAAACGCGGGTCGCCCGTCGCTGCGGTGGTGAACGGCAAGATCTACGTGATCGGCGGCGCAGGCACGCACCCCGGGTCTAAGGAAACGTCACTGCATCCGGCGCGGCCGCACCGCGCGCTGGACGTGAACGAGGTCTACGATCCGGCGAGCAATTCCTGGCAGACGAAGGCGACGATGCCCACGGCACGCAATCATGCGGCAGTCGGGGTCGTGAACAACAAGGTTTACGTGATCGGCGGGCGCGTCGGAGCGGCTTTCATCACGCGCGCGAGCAACACCGACATCGTCGAGGAATACGATCCCGCGACCGATCAGTGGGGCTCGCTCAAGGCGCCGATGCCGACCGCGCGCAGCGCGACGGCGTGGGGCACGCACCGCGGGCGCATTTACGTGGCCGGCGGAGAGACCCGCTCCAGCACGATGTCCGCCACTTTCCGCAAAGTCGAGGCGTACGATCCGCGCACTAACGCCTGGCACACGCTGCCGCCGATGCAGTTCGCCCGGCACGGCCTCGCGGGCGACATCGTCGGCAATCGCCTGCATCTGGTGAGCGGAAACGTCCAGTCCGGTGGCGGCCCGGCGGCGCACGTCGAAACCGAGGCCCACGAGTCGCTCGACCTCCCCGAGAAGTAACGGGGCGCTCGGCCGCGCCGGAGCGCGCAGCCTGGCCGGTATAATGCAGGGCGCGGCTTTCCGCCGCGCCCTTTTGGTTTCGATCGCCTATCCCGCAGGCAATCCCTCAACCGCGGTGCAGGCGAGGGCGCCTGCGCTACGCGTCACCCAGTCACCCGTCACCAGTCACCCGTCACGGCTTTCACAGTGAACGTTTTCTACGAAGACGAAGGCACGCTCAAAGTCGGGGCGGTGCTCGCCGACAATGCCGCGACGCTGCAGGTGGAAGCGCCGCACGGCAAGCGCTCGAAGATCAAGGGCACAGCGGTGCTGCTGCGTTTCGAGCAGCCGGGCATCGCGGATTTCATGCCGCAGGCGCAGCGCGTCGCCGAGGCGCTCGACCTCGATTTCCTGTGGCAGTGCTCGAGCGGTGAAGAATTCGGGTACGAAACGCTCGGACACGAGTACTACGGGCGCGCACCGACGGCCGTCGAAGCGGCCGGGGTGCTCCTCAAGCTGCACTCGGCGCCGATGTATTTCTACAAGCGCGGCAAAGGGCGCTACAAGGCCGCGCCCGAGGACGCGCTCAAGGCGGCGCTCGCGAGCGTCGAGCGCAAGAGAGAGCAGGCGCTGCGCAAAGAGGCTTACGTCGCGCAATTGAGCGCGGGCGAGCTTCCCGCAGAGATGGAGCCGGTGCTCGCGAGCCTCCTCTACAGGCCCGACCGCAGCACGCTCGAGTGGAAAGCGCTCGAAGAGGCGAGTGCGGCGGCGAGGCTCACGCCCGCGCGCGTGATCGAGCGCTGCGGCGGCATTCCTTCGACGCACGACTATCACCTGAACCGCTTTCTCTTCGAGCAGTTTCCGCGCGGCGCAGGGTTCGCGGAGGTCGCAGCGCCCGAGGCCGGGCCGGAGCTGCCTTTGTCCGGGGTGGCGGCTTTCAGCGTGGACGACGCGTCCACGACCGAGATCGACGACGCTTTCTCGGTGACCGCGCTGTCCAACGGCAACGTGCGGGTGGGCATCCACATCGCGGCCCCGGCGCTCGGCATCGAAGCGGACACGCCGCTCGACACTGTTGCCCGCGAACGGCTTTCGACGGTGTACTTCCCCGGCGGCAAGATCACCATGTTGCCGCCGCCTGCGATCGACCGCTACACGCTCGAAGCGCAGCGCGACTGTCCCGCGCTCTCGCTCTACACCGAGCTCACTCCGGCGTACGAGACGGTTTCCACCGAGACCCGCGTCGAGCGCGTGCGCATGGTAGAGAACCTGCGACACGATGCGCTCGAGACGCTGTTCACCGGCGAGACGCTGATCGCGGGCGCCATCGACCACGCTTACGCGGAGCCGCTGACGCTCCTGTGGCACTGGGCGCGGCACCTTGAGCGCGCGCGCCGGGGCGACGTTCCAGAGGGCGAACCGCGGCCGGAATATGCGTTTCGCGTCGAGAACGACCGCGTGGAGATCGTCCGGCGCAACCGCGGCGCGCCGATCGACAAGCTCGTCTCCGAGCTCATGATTTACGTGAACAGCCTGTGGGGCCGCGAGCTGGCGGGGAGCGACACGCCGGCGATCTATCGCGTGCAGGCGGCGGGCAAAGTGCGCATGAGCACGGTACCCGCCGCGCACGTCGGGCTCGGCGTGGAGCAGTACGTGTGGTCGAGCTCGCCGCTGCGGCGCTACGTCGACCTCGTCAACCAGCGACAGCTGATCGCGCTCGCGCGCGGCGAGGCGCCCGCTCATCCTAAAGGCGACGAGCGGCTGCTCGCGATCATGCGCGAGTTCGAATCGGCGTACGAAGCCTATGCCGAGTTCCAGCGATCGATGGAGCGCTACTGGTGCCTGCGCTGGCTCATGCAGGAGGGGGTGGAGAGCGTGGAGGCTCTGGTGCTGCGCGAGAACCTGTGCCGTTTCGACGCGCTTCCGCTCGTCGTGAGAGTGCCGTCGCTGCCTGCCCTCGTATCGGGGTCGCGCGTGGTGCTCGAAGTGTCGAAGATCGACCTCCTCGAGCTCACCTTCCATTGCGAATTCAAGTCCGCGGTCGCGCCGCCGCGCGCGCCCGCCGAAGCGCCGCAATCCGAGCCGCAGGCGGACGCGAGCGAAGCCTCCTCTTGACGGCGCCTCAGTCGCCGCGCGCTTCTGTACAATCGCGCAAATGGCATTGAAGCCTTCGCGCAAGGTTTTCTTCCTGCCGCGGCGGGCGAAGCACGGACGCCATAGCCGCTGGCAGGCCGCTTACGCCGTGCTCGATGCGCGGATCGCCCAGATCGAACGGCGCTTCGGCGCGTTCGAGAACGCCGCGTCGGCGTTTCCAGTCACGCGGCGCATGCGTACTGCGCTCTTCGTATCGCTGGTGCTGCACCTTGCGATTATCTTCGGCGTCGGTTTCCAGGTGCCGCAGAAGCCGCGCCCCGACAAGGCGGACCGGTCGCTCGAAGTCGTGCTGGTCAACGCGAAATCGCAGACGAAGCCCATCGTCGCCGACGCGCTCGCCCAGCACAACCTCGACGGCGGCGGCAACACGGACGAGCAGCGCCGCGCGCAGAGCCCGCTGCCGGTGCTTCCGGAGCAGACGGCGGACGCCGGCGTGAAGCTCGCGCTGCGCCGCGTCGAGCAGCTCGAGCGCGAAGCGCGCGAGGTGATGACACAGGCGAAGGCGAAAGCGCAGGTGGAATCGGCGCCGCCCGCGAAACCGGCGCCGGTGGCCGAAGCGAAAAGCGAACCCGCGCCGAGCGCCTCCGACATCATGCGCCGAAGCATGGAGATCGCGCGGCTGGAAGCTAAGATCTCCAAGGACTGGGACGCTTACCAGCAGCGCCCGCGGCGGCGTTTCATCGGCTCGCGTACCCAGGAGGCCCGCTTCGCGCGCTATATCGACGACTGGCGGCAGAAAATCGAGCGCATCGGCGATCTGAACTATCCGCAGGGCGCGCGCGACCAGCGGCTGCACGGCAGGCTCGTGGTCACGGTCGCTATCAAGTCCGACGGCACCGTCGAGCAGGTCGACGTCAACCGGCCGTCGGGGCACAAGATCCTCGACGAGGCCGCGCGGCGCATCGTCGAGCTCGCGGCGCCTTTTTCGGCGTTTCCCGAAGACATCGCGAAGGACGTCGACATCCTGCACATCACTCGCACGTGGACTTTCACCACGGGCGACCGCTTCGTCTCGGAGTAGGTTTTCCAATAAAGGTCCCTTCCCCATCAGGGGGAAGGTCAGGATGGGGGTGGTTGCCTTTCATGCCCGACAGATACGCAGTCATCGGCAATCCCGTGGCGCACAGCAAATCGCCGCTCATCCACGCCGAGTTCGCGCGCGGGACCGGGCAGGACATGACCTATGAGGCGATCTTCGCGGCGCTCCCCGACTTCGAAGCGGAAGTCCTGCGTTTTCGCGAAGCCGGTGGCCGCGGGCTCAACGTGACGCTTCCTTTCAAGCATCGCGCGTATGCGCTCTCAGGCAGGCGCACCCCCCGCGCGGAGCAGGCGCTCGCCGTCAACACGCTCGTCTTCGACGGCGATGCGGTCTCCGGTGACAACACCGACGGCGTCGGCCTGGTGCGCGACTTGACCGCGAACCTGCGCTGCGCCCTGAGGGGCCGCGGCATCCTCCTCATGGGCGCGGGCGGCGCGTCGTACGGGGCGTGCGGCCCGCTCCTCGGAGCGGGCCCCGGCCGGCTGGTGATCGCCAACCGCACCGTGGCAAAGGCGGTCGCGCTGTGCGAGCGCTTCGCCTCGCACGACAACGCTGCGGCGCTCTCGGCGTCGAGCTACGACGCGCTCAAAGGGAGCGAGTTCGACGTGGTCGTGAATGCGACATCGGCCGGGCTTGCGGGAGCGATGCCGCCTTTGCCGCCGCGGCTGTTTGCAGGCGGCGCGCTTGCCTACGACATGCTGTACGGGACGACGACGCCGTTCATGTCGTTCGCGGCGGCAGAAGGCGCGCGGGTGGCCGACGGGCTCGGCATGCTCGTCGAGCAGGCCGCCGAGTCTTTCCACCTGTGGCGCGGTGTGCGGCCGGACACCGCCCGGGTGATCGCCATCCTGCGCCGGTGAGATTCCTCTGGCGCTACACGTGGCGTTTCCTGCTCCTCGCGCTGATCGCGCTCACGCTGCTGCAATTCTGGTTCTTCTCATGCGTGTGGTACTGGTCGGTATACGATCCCGATTCGACGGCTTTCATGCGCTCGCGGCTCGAGCGCTTACGCGAAGAGGACCCGCGAGCGCAGCTCCAGTATCGATGGGTGCCGTACCTGTCGATCTCCACGCATCTGAAGCGCGCGGTCATCGCGGCCGAGGATTCGAGGTTCGTCGAGCACGACGGCTTCGACTGGGAAGGGATCAGGAAAGCGTACGAGAAGAACGTGCGCGAAGGCGAAGTGGTGGCCGGGGGCTCCACCATCAGCCAGCAGCTCGCGAAGAATCTGTTTCTCTCGGGGGAGCGTGCGTGGTGGCGTAAAGCACAGGAAGCCGCCATCACCGTCATGATAGAGCTCATCATGGACAAGCGGCGCATCCTCGAGCTCTACCTGAACGTGATCGAATGGGGCGACGGCGTTTTCGGGGCCGAGGCCGCCGCGCGCTACCATTTCGGCATCTCCGCCGCGGATCTCGCGCCCGAGCAGGCGGCGCGGCTCGCGGCGATGGTCCCGAGCCCGCGCCGCTACGATCCGGGGCGCAACACGGCGTATCTCCAGCGGCGCACGCAGACGCTGCTCGGGCGGATGAACGCGGTGCGGGTTCCCTGAACCGGAACGGCCGCCGCTCTGCTAAGCTTCACGATGCGCTCCTCGGCGCAAACTCTAGGAGTAGGTTAGCCATGCATCGCAGACAATTCATCGGCGCGCTCGCCGGACTGGGCGCAGCCGGACTCACCCACGCATACGAGCCCGGCAGGATACTGCTCGCCCAGGCGCAGACCACCGTGCGCCGCAGCCCCGACGTGATCTTCGTTCCGACGCCCAACGAGGTCGTCGACAAGATGCTCGAGATGGCGAAAGTCACCTCCAAGGACGTCGTGTACGACTTGGGCTGCGGTGACGGGCGCATCGTCATTACCGCGGCGCAGAAATACGGCGCGCGCGCGGTCGGCATCGACATCGATCCCAAACGCATCGCCGAAGCGAACGTCAACGCGAAAGCGGCGAAAGTGACGAACAAGGTCAAGTTCGTCGAAGGCGATCTTTTCGAGGCCGATATCGGCGAGGCGACGGTGGTGACGCTCTATCTCCTCACGAGGTTGAACGAGAAGCTGAAGCCCAAGCTGCTGAAAGACTTGAGGCCGGGCACCCGGGTCGTTTCCCACGCGTTCGACATGGGCGACTGGCAGCCCGAGCGCAAGGAGAGCGTCGCCGCCTCCACCGTGTACCTCTGGCGCATCCCGAAGGCGAGCTGACGCGAGTGCGTTTCGTAGCAGCGCTCGGCCTGACGGCGCTCGCCGTCGGCTGCGCGAGCCTGCCCGAGGTTCATCCCTGGTTCGCGCCCGGGGCCGGGACCAAAGCGCCTGCGATGGTCGGCTCGCGCGGACCGATCAGCCCGCAGCGCAGCGCAGCGATCCTCGCGCGCATACAGGCGCGCAGCGGCGGCGCCGACGTTCTCGATCGGCATCTCGCAATCGAGGAGGAGGTCGCCGGCCAGCCGCTCGCCCTCGGCAACGTCGCGACCCTCCTGTACGACGGGCCGGCTTTCTACAACTCGATGTTCGATGCGATCGGCAAGGCGCGGGACCACGTCAACATCGAGTTCTACATCATCGAAGACGACGAGGTCGGCCGCAAGTTCAGCGAGCTCCTGATCGGCAAGGCGGCCGCCGGCGTGTCGGTCAACCTGATGTACGACAGCGTGGGCAGCGGCAAGACTGCGCCCGGGTATTTCAAGCGCCTGCGCGACGGCGGGGTCAAAGTGCTCGAGTACAACCCCGTCAACCCGCTGAAGGCGCGCGGCGCGTGGCGCATCAACAACCGCAACCACCGCAAAGTCGTGGTCGTCGATGGCGGTATCGGCTACACCGGCGGCATCAACATCAGCGACGTCTATTCGAGCGGGTCCTCGCCGGGACGGCGTTCGGAACGCGGTTCCGGGCTTTCGAGCGGTTCGGGGCTTGCGGGCGGTTCCACGCCATTCGGCTCGGGCGGCACGTCGAGCACCTCGGCATCCTCGCCTGCGGGCTCGCGCGTGGGCTCGGCGCCGGACGAGCGGCCTGCGGTCGGTTGGCGCGACACCAACGTGCGGATCGAGGGGCCGGCGGTCGCGCAGCTGCAGCAGATATTCCTGGAAACCTGGAAGAAGCAGGGCGGCGATGAGCTTCCGGAGCGCAGCTGGTTCCCGGACGTTCCCCGCGCGGGAAAGCATCCCGTTCGCATCGTCGCGAGCGGCCCCGGAGACGCGGCGCCTGCGATTTACGTCGCGACGCTGTCGGCGATCGCCCACGCCGAGAAATCGGTGCGTATCACCATGGCCTATTTCGTGCCCGACGCGCAAACGACAGACGCGCTAAAGGGCGCTGCCGCGCGCGGCGTCGACGTGTCCCTGGTGCTGCCGTCGTATACCGATTTCTGGGCGGTGTTCCACGCCGGACGCTCTCACTATTCGGACCTCCTTGCCGCGGGCGTCAGGATCTACGAGCGCCAGGATGCGCTGCTCCACGCCAAGACGATCGTGGTCGACGGCGTGTGGTCGACCGTGGGCTCGAGCAATCTGGACTGGCGCAGCTTCCTGCACAACGAGGAGCTGAACGCCGTCATCCTCGGGCGCGGCTTCGGAGACCAGATGGACACGATGTTCGAGCGCGATGTGCGCCGCTCGCTGCGCATCGAGCCGCAAGCGTGGGCGCGGCGGCCGCTCGACGTGCGGATGAAAGAGCTCGCCGCGCGCGTGTGGGAGTATTGGCTGTAAGAACGCTGACGATCGACAGGCGAGCGGTGACGGGCAGCGTCAGGCGCATGACGACCGCGAATTCAGCCGCTTGACCATCGCGCACGCGCGGCATAGCCTCGGGCCACATTCTCGATGAAGCTCATTATTCCGGTACTGCTCGTGGGACTCTCTGGCGTGATCGCGGCCCCTGCGACCGCTGCGGAGGCCCCGCTTTATACGGTGCGAAACGACGCCATTCCCCAACCGCTCGCCTCGCAAGCCGGTGACGCAGCGCGGGGCCGCAAAATCGTCGCCGGGCGAGAAGGAAACTGTCTCCTGTGCCACGCCATACCCGAAACCGGAGAGCGCTTCATGGGAAACGTGGCGCCGCAGCTCACGGGCGTTGCGAACAGACTGAGCGCCGGCCAGTTGCGACTGCGCGTCGCCGACCCTACCCGGGTGAATCCGGACGCCGTCATGCCCGCGTACTACCGCGTTCACGATCTCGACGCGGTGGCCGGGCCGTATCGCGGCAAACCCATACTCGATGCACAGCAGATCGAGGACGTCGTCGCTTATCTGCTCACGCTCCGCTGACATGACGACCAGCCGGTACCGACGCCGTTTTCTCGCCGCCGCAGCCGCAGGCGCGCTGGTGGCGCAATCGCGCATCACTCGCGCCCAGCTCACGGTGCAGCTGCTGGAGCCGCTGATCGCAAAAGTGACCGGCGGCGCCGAAGTGCGTGTGGGCCGGGTGACGCTCGAGATACCGCGCCTCGCAGACAACGGTCACGCGGTGCCGCTCAGGATCAGCGTTTCGAGCCCGATGACCGAGCGCGATTTCGTGCGCACGATCCACGTCCTGTCGGAGCGCAACCCGCGGCCGCTCATGGCGGCTTTCCATCTGAATCCGCACTGCGGGCGCGCGGAGATCTCGACGCGTGTGCGTCTCAACGGGTCGCAGCGGGTGGTCGTGATCGCCGGTGTGTCCGACGGCTCCTGGTGGTCGGGCTCGGCGCAGGTCGAAGTGACCGAGACCGCGTGCCTGGACGCGACGTAGAGCGCCATGTCACTTGCCCGTATCCAGGTCCCGAAAGAAGCGCGGCGCGGCGAAGTGATGACGGTGCGCGTCGCCGTACAGCACCCGATGGAGACCGGTTTCCGCTACGACGTCCTGGGAAACGCCATACCGAAGAACGTCATCAATACGCTCACCTGCCGCTACAACGGCATCGAAGTCTTCCGCGCCGAGCTCGGGTCGGGCATCGCAGCGAACCCGTACCTGCAGTTCCATCTGCGCGCCGAAGCGAGCGGCGAGCTCGTTTTCGACTGGGTGGACGACGCAGGCGAGCGCGGCAGCGAGCGCGCGCGGGTCATTGTGCTCGCCTGAGGTGAGAGCCGCCGGCGCTCCGCCACGCGTGCAATGACCGCTGCCGCGCCCACTGCCGCGACCCGGATACCGCGCGCGGTATGGGTGCTCGGTTTCGTGAGCCTCCTCATGGACGTCTCCTCGGAGATGATCCACAGCCTGCTTCCGGTATTCATGGTGACGAGCCTAGGTGCGTCCGCGGTCGCGGTCGGCCTGGTCGAAGGCGTCGCCGAGGCGACGGCGCTCATCGTGCGGGTTTTCTCCGGCACCCTCAGCGATTATTTCGGCAGGCGTAAACCGCTCGCAGTCGCCGGTTACGGCCTCGGCGCGCTGTCCAAACCGCTGTTCGCCCTGGCGGTGACGGTGCACTGGGTTTTCGTCGCGCGCTTCATGGACCGCATCGGCAAAGGGATCCGCGGTGCGCCGCGCGACGCGCTGATCGCGGACCTGACCGCGCCCGAGGTCCGCGGCGCCGCGTACGGGCTGCGCCAGTCGCTCGATACCGTGGGGGCTTTCCTCGGACCGCTCGCCGCAGTCGCGCTCATGCTCGTCTTCGCCGGGGACTTCAGGAGCGTATTCTGGTTCGCGGTCTTTCCCGGCGTGCTGTCGGTCGCGCTGCTCGTTTTCGGCGTGCAGGAGGCCGCGCGCGCACAAGGGGTCGTCGCCGCGCCGCCGCCCTTGCGCCTGCGCGTCGTCGCCACGCTGCCGGCCGCGTACTGGTGGATCGTCATCGCCGGCGCGGTCTTTACGCTCGCGCGCTTCAGCGAGGCGTTCCTCCTCCTGCGCGCGCAGGAGCAGGGGTTGCCCGACGCGTACGCGCCGTTCGTGCTCGTCCTCATGAACCTGATTTTTGCGCTCACCGCGTATCCCATGGGCCGGCTCGCGGACCGCGTCGATCCGATGCGGCTCCTCGCCGCGGGCCTCGCAGTGCTCGTCGCGGCGGACGTCGTGCTCGCCCTGTCGCCGGGGCTCGCGACGAGCGCCCTCGGCGTCGGGCTGTGGGGATTGCACATGGGAATGACGCAGGGCGTGCTCGCTGCGCTCGTCGCCGGCAGCGCGCCCGCCGCGCTGCGCGGTACCGCTTTCGGGGTCTTTTATCTCGCGAGCGGCGTCGCGATGCTGATCGCAAGCGTGCTCGCCGGATTCGTATGGGACCGCTACGGCTCGTCCATGACGTTTTATGTCGGCGCAGGCTTCGCGGTCGCCGCTTTCCTGCTGTTCGCCAGCGGGCGCTCGCGTGCGCGAGTGAGCTCGTGCGGTTAGCCGCGCTCGCGTGCCTCGCGCTGATCGCGGTGCGCGCCGGCGGCGCCGAGCCTCCGATCCCGCGCGGTGCGCTCAAGCAGGGGAGCGAGTTCGTCGGGCCCGAAGTGCGGGCCATGCAGTCGGACGAGTTCGGCAATCCCGGGATGCTGTGGGTGACGCGAGGCGAGCGACTGTGGCGCGAGCCCTCCGGTGCCGCGGCGAAGTCGTGCGCGAGCTGCCACTTCGATGCGAAGGACGCCATGAAAGGCGCCGCCACGCGCTATCCGCGCATCGATCCGGGCGGCGCGGGCCTCGTGAACCTCGCCGGGCGCGTCAATCTCTGCCGCGTGCGTCACCAGCAGGCCGAGCCTCTCGGGCACGAGTCCGAAAACCTGCTCGCGCTCACGGCCTACGTCACCTACCAGTCGCGGGGCCTGCCGATGAGCGTCGAGATCGACTCCCGGAACTCTGCGCAGTTCGAGCGCGGACGGGCGCGTTTCCACCGCAGGCTGGGCCAGATGAATCTCTCCTGCGCGCAGTGCCACGACCGGAACTGGGGACGCACGCTCCTGCACGAGACGGTGAGCCAGGGGCACGGCACCGGGTGGCCGGGATACCGGCTGGAGTGGCAGACTTTCGGTTCGCTGCAGCGGCGGTTGCGGGCGTGCTATTCCGGCTTGCGTGCCGAAATGCCGGAATACGGCGCGCGGGAGCTCCTCGAGCTCGAGCTTTACCTCGCCTGGCGCGCCAACGGCCTGCCCTTCGAGTCACCCGGCGTGCGGCGCTAAGGCTTTTCGGGGCCCCGCAGGCCTGTTATTCTCCGCGGGCCGATCCAGAAGGCGCTCCTAACAGCGCCGCCGCAGGACCTGGAGCCCCCACGCCGGTGGGGCCCGAACCAGGGAGAGAACACAGAATGGCCACCAAGCTCCTGACGGCGTTCGCCGTCGCGGTCGCTTTGAGCGCTCCGGTCGCACATGCAGGCGGCGAGTCCCACCTCCAGTCGTTCGTGGACGAGGTCCAGACCGGCATCGCGACCTACTACGCGCGCAAATTCGAAGGGCGGCGCACCGCGAGCGGCGAGACTTTTCGCAACGACGCGCTGACCGCCGCCCATTCGAGCCTGCCGTTCGGCACGATGGTGCTCGTCACCTGCGTCGAAAGGGGCCGCTCGGTGCTCGTGCGCATCACCGACCGCCTGCCCTCGAAACGCGCCATCATCGACCTGTCCCAAAGCGCCGCCGCGCAACTCAAGATGATGACCGCGGGACGCACAAAGGTGACGGTTCGCGTCCTGACGAAGGACCAGGCGCAGGCGCTGCGCGACGCGACGAAGGACGCCCGGCTCGGCCTGACCGCGGCGACCGAGCTCCTCCACCGCCCTCGGCGACGACTCGAGATAGCTGTCCTACCGGTGCCCTGATTACGGCGACGTCATTCTGGACGAGTCCGCCGGAGCGGACGCGATCCAGAATCCATTGAGAAGGCTTGAAAATGGATTGCGGCTTTCGCCACAATGACGACCTGGTTTGTCGGGGCGTAGCGCGCGAACACCACCCTAGCGCAAGCTGGCGTTGATCCGTTCCAGGGCTACCGCCCCCGGGCAGAGCTCGCGGTTTCCGAGCTGGTTGAGCGGGCTCTCCACGGTATCCAGGTGGGTGTGCAGATCTTCGGCGTGGGGGTCGATGTAAAGCAGCCCCGTCACGACTTCGCCCGCGGCTGCGCGCTGCTGAAGATAGTTCATCACTGTGATGCGGTCGGTGGCATCGTAGTCCTGCGCGAGCTTGCGCAGCCGGATCACCGATCCGTCGTGCTGCGTCACTTCCACCACCTCGCCGGGCGCGTAGTGCGCCGTGATCTCGTCGCGGCGCTCGATGAAATCGAGCCGGTTCACCGCTTCGTTGTGCTCGCGAACGTATTCGTAGCTCTTGGTCGATCCCGCGTGATTGTTGAAAGCGACGCACGGCGAGATGACGTCGATGAACGCTGCGCCTTTGTGCTCGATCGCGCCTTTGATGAGCGGCACGAGCTGCTGCTTGTCGCCTGAAAAGCTGCGGCCGACGTAAGTCGCGCCGAGAATCATCGCCATCCCCACGAGATCGAGCGGCTCGTCCATGTTGGCGATGCCGCGCTTCGACTTCGATCCTTTGTCGGCGGTCGCCGAAAACTGCCCTTTGGTGAGACCGTAGACGCCGTTGTTCTCGACGATGTAGACCATGTTCACGCCGCGGCGGATGGCATGGACGAACTGGCCGATGCCGATCGAGGCCGAATCGCCGTCGCCCGAGACGCCCATGTAGAGGAGGTCGCGGTTGGCGAGGTTCGCGCCGGTGAGCACCGAAGGCATGCGGCCGTGGACGCTGTTGAAGCCGTGCGAGTTGCCGAGGAAGTAGTCGGGCGTCTTGGACGAGCAGCCGATGCCGGACAGCTTCGCTACGCGGTGCGGCTCGATGTCGAGCTCCCAGCAGGCCTGCACGATCGCGGCGGAGATGGAATCGTGGCCGCAGCCGGCGCAGAGCGTCGAGATGGCGCCCTCGTAGTCGCGTCGGGTGTAGCCGACGCGGTTGACCTCGAGGGTCGGGTGGTGCAGCC
>CAZULX010000229.1:0-3616 GCA_964621335.1 uncultured Streptomycetaceae bacterium | reverse complement strand
AAAGCGGCGCCGAGAATGCGATTCGCGATGCGGCGCGCGGCGCCGCACGCCCGCTTCCGACGATCTCTACTTCGCCCTGGACCCGGTTGTGCGCGATGGAGAGTTTGCGCAACGCGTGGCCGGCGCCGGGCGCGGTGCGCGGCGGCATGCGATCGGTGGGTCCGTAAAGCAGCGTGATGGCCGCACTTTCGCGATCGTCGGGATCGACCTGCACCAGCAGACCGCGGACTTTGCCTTCCGCGGCCATGCGCACCACCGGAAGCTCGCCGACGCCCGCGAGCGCGCTTTGCGGCAGCTCGCGTTCCGCGATCACGATGCGCAACGGCTTCGCAATCCCGGAGCGCCGATCGCTCACGCGCAAATGCGCGTAAGCGTGTTTCAACGGCACGCTCTCCTCGCCGATCCGGACTTCGCCGCGGCGGTCCCCGGATCGATCGCCGGCGCCGAAAACGGGATGAGGAGCAGCGCGAGCGTCGCCAGCGCGGGTCCGGTGCGCGTCATGCCGCGTCACAGTCGCTCAATTCGCGCAGCGTGTCAATTTGAGCACGTGCTTCCCGAGTGCATAATCGGCACGATCGAACGGGGGTACGCATGCTCAGGATCGGAATACTTCTCGGCGACGACATCGGGCTCGAAGTCGTTCCGGAGGCAGTGAAGGTGATGAAGGCCGCGGCAGCCAGGGCGGGGCTCGGCATCGAATGGCACGATCTGCCGATAGGCCGCGCGGGCCACGAGCAGCACGGCCACACGATGCCCGACTACACGGTGAGCCGACTGGAAAAGCTGGATGGCTGGGTGTGCGGCCCGATCGGGCACGGCGCCTATCCGCGCAACGATCCGACGTGGATCATGCCGCCGCTCAGGAAGCGCTTCGAGCTTTACGCGAGCGTGAAGCCGGTGAAGTCGTATCCCAACGTGAAGTCCCTGCACAAGGACGTCGACATCGTCTTCCTGCGCGAAGTCACCGAAGGCATGCAGTCTTCCGATACGGTCGTCGCCGGCACCGGCGAGTTCCGTCCCAACGACGAGATTACGATCGCCTCGCGCATCATCACTCGCACGGGCTCCAACCGCGTGGCGAGGGCGGCGTTCGAGATCGCGCGCACCCGCAAGCGCAGGAAAGTGACGGCGGTGCACAAGGAGCCGGTGTATCGGCTCGCGTGCGGCATGTTCGCCGAGGAATGCCGCAAGGTCGCGAAGGAGTACGCGGACGTCGAATACGACGAAGCGCTCGTCGACGGCTTTTCGATGAAGCTCATGATGGAGCCAAAACGCTACGACGTGGTGGTCACCACCAATCAGTTCGGCGACATCCTCACCGATCAGGGTGCGGGCCTCGTCGGGGGGCTGGGCCTCGCGCCGGGGTTGTGCATCGGCGAGCGGCAGGCGATGTCGCAGGCGACCCACGGCTCGGCGCCCGACATCGCGGGCCGCAACATCGCCAATCCGTACGCGCTGGTGATGTCGGGCGCGATGCTGCTTGAGTGGCTGGGCCGCAACCGCGGCGATGCGAGCGCTCTCGATGCCGCAAAACGCATCGACGCCGCGGTCGAGCGGGTGATCGCCGAAGCGAAGTGGCTGACGCCGGACCTCGGAGGGACGGCGGGCACGACGCAGATGGGGGACGCCATCGCTAAAGCGGTGTGATCCGTTACACCGCGGGTTTCCGCACCCAGCCTTCGTCCGATCGCTCGTACGAGTGCACCTGCATCTGCGTGAACTGCGCGCTCGCCGGTTCCCACGCGTAACGCTCGACCTGCACGTTGCGCCCGGCGATGCGCAGCGCATTGAACGAGTTCACTTCGCCGCGTGCGCGCGTGGAGGTCGCCGTGCCCGCCTGCACCACGAGCGCGGCGTAGCCGTGGATCCTGTAGCGCACCGTGGTGTCCCCCGTGTGGCTCAAATGGAGATGGCCCGCGAGCAGGATGTCGGCGCCGCATCCCGCGAGCATCTCCATCGCCATCGGCGCGCGGCCGACGATCTGCCCGTCGTCGCTCGTGGGCGGCACGTCGAAAGGATGGTGCGTGATGACGATTTTGACGACCGCTTCGTCGAGGCCGCACAGCTTCGCCCGCACGCGCTCCACCTGCGCCGAGTTGACGCGCCCACCCTTGAAGACGAGCGAGCGCGCGGTGTTCACGCCGACGATCGCGATCTCCTCGTCGACGAGCGCGGGCTCCACGTCGTCGCAGATGTAGCGCCGGTAGGCGGCGAGCGGCGCGAGAAAGCGGCGCGCGACGTTGTAGAGCGGTATGTCGTGGTTGCCGGGGACGACGATGCGAGGCTGCGGCAGCGTATCGAGAAACGCCCGCGCCGCGCGGAACTGCTCCGGGCGCGCGCGCTGGGTGAGGTCGCCCGAGACCACCACGCAGTGAGGCGCGAGCTCAACGATCCTGCGCCGCAAAGGCTCGAGCAGGGCGAGATCGACGCGGCCGAAGTGCAGGTCGGAAAGATGGACGATCGTGCGCAAGGAAAGCCCTCAGGCTGCTTCCGCCGCGGGCACGATCACGCGTAACGCGCCGGGGCGTATCGAGTATTCGAGGGGCATGTCCATGCGCGTCACCTCGCCGTCGGTCGCGACGTGGAGGCTCTTCCTGCGTCGCGTTTCGATCGTGATCGTGCGCGCTTTCATCGCCTGGAAATCCTCGGCCTGGTGCAGGCGCCCGAAGAGTGCGCGCACCGCCAGCATCAGAAGACGCGCGCGGCTGCGGCGGGGGCTCAAGTACACGCTGAGATGACCCGCGTCGAGACGCTCGCGGCCGCCGATGTCGAAGCCTTCCATGGTGTACTCGTTGTTGCCGACGAATATGAAGCGCGTGCTGCAGTGCTGCTCGCCCTCGTCGAGGCTCAAGCGCACGTTCAGCAAACGGCTGCGCCGGAACGCCGTGAGCGTCGCCCACGCCAGCGCATACCACTTGCCGCGCCCGAGCCTGCGCTGCTGGTTTTCGCGGTCGCGCACGATGTGCGGGTAGAGCCCCAGGCTCGAGTTGTTGATGAAGACGCGCCCGTTCACCACGGCCACGTCGACTTCGATCGTGTGCTTCGCGGCGATCGCCCGCACCGCGGCGCCGGTGTCGAGCGGAATTCCGAGGTCCTTCGCGAAGTGGTTGAGCGTGCCCAGCGGCAGCACGCCGAGCGCGACGCCCGTTCCGGCGACCACTGACGCGACCGCGCTGATGGTGCCGTCGCCCCCGCCCGCGACGACGACAGGCGGATGGCCTCCCACCAGCTCCGCCGCGATCGCGCGGACGTCCTCACCGGGATGCACTGAAACGACGCGGGCCTCCACGCTGGCATCGGCGAACGACTGCGCGAGAGCGTCGCTGTCGCCGTTGCCTTTGGCTGTGCCCGCCGCTGCGTTGACGATGACCGGTAACATGCAGCCGCGTTAAGCGAAGCCCGTGCCCATACACCTGAGCCGTGCGATCATTCCGCTTCCACGGCCAATTCACGCCAAAGGCATCGATCGATGACTCGTCTTGCCGTTTTCACGAAGAATCGCACCAATCCGGCGTACGCGGCCGCGCGGCTCGGAGCCGAGCGCACGGCGGCACGGCACGGCGCGAGCGTCGTGCACTTCGTCCCGCGCAAGGCCGACGATATCGACGAGCAGATC
>CAZULX010000228.1:0-8348 GCA_964621335.1 uncultured Streptomycetaceae bacterium | reverse complement strand
GACCGCGCGGGGATCGTCGTCGGCAGTATCGAGAACCAGGCGAACGGCGACCAGATACTGCGCGACACGAAGAGCGAGATCCGCGGCTACTACGATTCCGAAGGCGATTTCACCCGCGATTCGTCGAAGAACATCGTGGCGAAAGGCAACAAGCTGCGCTCGATGATTTGTTGACGGCTCACTCGTCCAGCGTATCCCGCAGCCAGTCGAGGATCGGCGCCAGGCGCGGCGGCAGCAGGTCTTCGGCTTCTTCGGCGCTCACCCACCGCCACTCGTGATGCTCGGGCCGGCCGAGCGCTGCCGAGACCGGCAGCCTGACGGTTTCTGCGGTCGTTTCGGCAAGGTAGTAGCGGGCGACTTTGCCACCCGCGTAAGGCACGGTCTCGCGATAGCTGTCCCCGAAGGGAAAGTCGAAATCGGCGAGACCGGTCTCTTCGCTCGCTTCGCGGCGGGCGGCGTCGAAAGGCTCTTCGCCGGGCTCGACCGTGCCTTTCGGGAAATCCCAGTTCTTGTATGCGCGCAGCACGAGCATGCGCCAGCCGCCTCGCGTGCGCCGCAGCGGGACCAGGCCCGCGGATAGGATCTTTGTCACTGACTCTCCCAAGTCGTCATTCCGGTGAAAACCGGAATCCATGTTGACGTTGAAAATGGATTCTGGCTTTCCAGCCTGACGCACTCCCGACCTCGAATCACGTGTCCCACAGCAACGCCGCGCCGCGCACGCCGCTCGAGTCTCCGTGATAGTTGCGCACGAGCCGGGTGCGGACCGTGTCCGAGAATATCCACTGCGCCCACAGTTTCGGCACGTTGGCGTACAGCCGCTCGATGTTGGACACGCCGCCGCCGAGCACGATCACCTGCGGGTCGAGAACGTTGACGATGGAAGCGAGCGCGCGCGCGAGGCGGTGCTCGTAGCGTGCGAGGGTTTGCGCAGCCGCCTCGTCGTGCAGCGCGCTCGTCGCGATGTCCTCGGGAGCAAGGCTTCCGCCCGCCGCCGCCGCGTGGTCCAGCGCGAGCGCAGGGCCGGAGAGGAAGGCTTCGATGCAGCCCGACTTGCCGCAGTAGCACGGGGGTCCCGGAAGCTCCTCGGGCAGCGGCCACGGCAGCGAGTTGTGGCCCCATTCGCCGGCGATCGCGTTCGCGCCGCCCAGCACCCTGCCGTTCACCGTGACGCCGCCGCCCACCCCGGTCCCGAGTATCACGCCGAAAGCGATCTGCGCCCCGCGTGCTGCGCCGTCGGTCGCTTCCGACAGCGCGAAGCAGTTGGCGTCGTTCGCCATGCGGATTTCACGGCCGAGCGTGCGCTCGAGGTCCTCTTTGAGCGCGCGGCCGTTGAGGCACGCCGAATTGGAGTTGCGGATGCGTCCGGTGCCGGGCGAGAGCGCGCCGGGGGTGCCGATGCCGACGCTGCCGCGCTTACCCAGCTCGATCTCGCTTTCGCGCACGAGGCGTTCGACGAGCGCGACGGTGGCGTCGTAATCCCCCGCGGGGGTCGGCGCACGCCGGCGCAGGAGCTCGCTCCTGCGCTCGTCGAGGGCGATGATCTCGGTTTTGGTGCCGCCCAAGTCGATGCCGAGGCGGATCACCGGGATTCTCGCCTAGGGGAGCTGGATCTTGCCGCCTCCGCCTCCGCCTCCGCCGAGCCCGGGTCCGAGCGCGCCCATGCCGGCCTGCGGCACGACGATCGACGAGGCGGCCTGGCGGCGCATTTCCTGGAGGTCGCGCACGGTGCGCTCGATCGCCTCCTTGGCCGCCGTCCCGAACGCGTCGACCGCCTCCGAGAGCGTCTTCGCCTCGATCTCGAAGTTGATCGGGAGCGGTCCCGCGCCCGTCATGATTTGCGCCTCGCCCATGTAGAGCACGGGCCTCGCGCTGTCCGTCGTGCCGTCTACCTTAAGCGGCGTCATCACGCGCAGCGTGCCGACCTTGCGATCGGTGATGATCTCCTCGCGATAGAGCGACGCGGGGTCCATTTTCGCTTCGGCTTCAGCCCTCTGGGCCATGTCTTCCTCGCTGCTGAAATATCGATAGTGAAAGGGTAGCAGAAAAGCGCGGCGTCCCGCCTTCAGGCCGTGGGCGGCGCCCTGCGGCGCGGGGCCCGCACGGGAGCGTCCTGCGCGCTCCTGGTCCGCCCCGGCTTCTCCGGCACGACCGTAGCGACGACGCGCTTCAGCACGAGCTGGGGCGTCGGCCCGTGGAGGCGTATCGAGTACTGATCGAAGGACTGGATGTGCCCGGCGAGCCGGATGCCGTTCACCAGAAACAGCGAGACGAGAACGCGCTCTTTGCGCAACGTGTTGAGAAATTCGTTTTGCAGCAGTTGGCTTTGATCGGTCATTTCGATATGAAAATGCTGGAGGGCCGCGGCCCTTCGAGTTGAAACCAAGGATTGTGCCACCATCGCGGCGGAAGGCATACCGCGTTGAAGCTAGAATGCGTTGATGTCCGCCGTCGTACTTAGCACGATCAATGCCCGCTACGTGCACGCCTCTCTGGGCCTGCGCTGTCTGGCTGCGAACATGGGCGAGCTCGAAGCCGATACGCGGATCGTCGAATTCGTCCTCGGCGCGCGCGCGGCGGACATGGCCGAGCAGCTGCTTCTCCACCGCCCTCGCGTTATCGGTCTCGGCGTCTATATCTGGAACGTCGAGGAAGCGACGCGGCTCGTCGCGCTGCTGAAGGCGGTGGCGCCTGAAGTCATCGTCGTCGTCGGCGGGCCCGAAGTGAGCTACGAGATCGACTCGCAGCGCATCTGTGCGCTCGCCGATCACGTCATCACCGGCTGGGGCGATCTGGCTTTCCCTGCGCTGTGCAGGGAGCTCCTCACGGGCGGGCGTCCGGTGGAGCGCGTTCTCGCCGGCGGGCAGCCCGCTCTCGCGGACCTGCGGCTGCCGTATTCGCAGTTCACGGCGGAAGACGTCGAGCGTCGCTTCATCTACGTCGAAGCTTCGCGCGGCTGTCCTTTCAAGTGCGAGTTCTGCCTGTCTTCGCTCGACAGGACCGCGTGGGCTTTCGATCTCGACCGCTTTCTCGCCGAGCTCGCGGCGCTGCACGCGCGCGGCGCTCGCCACTTCCGCTTCGTCGACCGGACTTTCAACCTGAAGACCGCTGCGGGACTTCGCATACTCGAATTCTTTCTGGAACGGCTCGACGAGCGCCTGTTCGTGCATTTCGAAGTGATACCCGACCACCTGCCCGAAGCGCTCAAAGCGGCGATCGCGCGCTTTCCGGCGGGCTCGCTGCAGTTCGAAGTCGGGATCCAGACGTGGAACGAGGAGGTGCAGCACGCGATCTCGCGTCGGCAGGACAACGCGAAAGCCGCAGCAAACCTCACGTGGCTCACGCGCGAATCGAACGCGCTGGTGCACGCCGACCTGATCGCCGGGCTGCCTGGGGAAGACCTCGAAAGCTTCGGCCGCGGCTTCGATCGCCTGCATGCGCTCGCGCCCCACGAGATCCAGGTGGGGATACTGAAACGACTGCGCGGGACTCCGATCGCGAGACATTCCGACGCCTACGCGATGCGCTACAACCCCGACCCGCCGTACAACGTGCTCAGCACCGACCGCATCGGCTTCGGGGACATGCAGCGCGTCTCGCGCTTCGCGCGCTACTGGGAGAGGGTCGGTAATTCGGGGCGCTTTCGCCGCGGCCTCGAGCTCCTGTGCGCCGGGGAGCCGTATGCGCGCTTCATGCGCTTTTCGGACTGGCTCCACGCTTGCGTCGGGAAGAGCCACGAGATCGCGCTCGAGCGCCTGTTCGAGCACGTGCACGCGTTCCTCACGAGCGAGCTCGGCATCGCGCCCGGCATCGCCACGGCGGCGCTCGTCGCCGACTACGAGGCGAGCGGGGCGCGCGGACGCCTTTCGTTCATGACGGGCGGGGGTGTGCGCCCCGCGCGCGTGGGCGAACAGACGCACCGCGGCGCGCTGCGACAGGCACGGCATTTGCCGTAACGCCGGAAATCGAATGACGGAGGGCGCCATGGGTGAGATCACCGTACACACTTCGACCGCCGCGCCGCGCAGCGGGCTCGTGACGCTCACGCACGTCATCTACGGGCTGCACGCGTTCAGCGCGCTCATGGGCCTGCTCACGCCGGCCTTCATCGTCACGTCTTTCCTCGCGGGCTGGCCCTCGATCATCGGCGTGATCCTCAACCTGATAAAGCGCAACGACGTCCGCCGCACCTGGCTCGAGTCGCACTTCAGCTGGCAGCTGCGCACGTTCTTCTACGCGCTGCTGTGGCTCATCGTGACCTTCATGATACTGATCGCGCTCGGCATACCGCTTACGCTCCTCACCCTTTTCGTCGGCGTGCCGATCGCCGTCGTGTTTGCGATCGCGCTCGGCATCTGGGTGCTCTACCGCATCGCGCGAGGATGGCTCGCGCTGATGGGTGGCAAGCCGATCGATGTGTGACGATGAGCTCGGTGCGGCTCGACAAGTGGCTGTGGGCCGCGCGCTTCTTCAAGACGCGCTCCGCGGCGCAGCAGGCGATCGAAGGCGGCAAAGTCAGGTTGAACGGCGAGCGCACCAAGCCCGCGAAAGAGCTTAAGCCCGGCGATCAGCTCGTCATCACGATCGTCGTCTACGAATGGACGATCCGCGTCGTGCGATTGTCGGACAAGCGCGGCTCGGCGACCGTTGCCCGCACGCTGTACGAGGAAAGCGAGGAAAGCCGCGCGCGGCGCGCGCTCGAGATCGAAAAGCGCCGCCGTTTCAACGAGCCCGCGAGCACCCTCAAAGGACGCCCCACCAAGCGTGACCGGCGTGTGCTCGACGAGTGGAAGGACGCCGACGCGCCCGACTAAACGCGCTCCGCGCCGGGGCGGCCGTCCTCGATCGCGTGGATCGCGAGGTTCCTGATCGGTGAATCGAGCTCCTTCTCGCTCCCTATCGTGCGGATGCGCACGACCGCTCGTTTCGAAATCACATCGACTGTGGTGTAACCGCGCCGGGCGCCGTTCGCGAACTTGATGTGCGGGTTCTCCTGCATCAGGAGCTCGACCCGCTTCAGCGATGGCCCCTGCGAGCTGATCGAAGGGCAGACGAGCTCGGTCGCCACCGCCGGCGATTTCTCGTTCCCGAAATCGATCCTGAGATCGTTGATCGCGGCCATGTGAATGTCGCCGCCCAGGACGACGGGGTTGGAGACGCGCTGGCTCTGGATCGAGGTGAGCAGCCGCTCGCGCGCGCGCGGATAGCCGTCCCAGCCGTCGGTCCAGTAATCCGCGCCGGGGCCGGGCCGCCGATCGGCCTGCGCCATCGGGGTTTGCTGCGCGATGATGTTCCAGCGCGCGCCCGAGCGCCCGAGGCCTTCGTACAGCCAGCGCTCCTGCTCGCGCCCGAGCATCGACAGCGCGGGGTCGAGCCGCCCGGCACACAGCTCGTCCCGCACGACGTTGCTGCCGCCGCCGCGCTCGGGCCGCGGGCACGCCTGGTGCGACTTGTACTGGCGCGCGTCGAGCACGAAGAAGCTCGCGAGGCTACCGTAGGTGACGCTCGCGTGCAGCCTCATGTCGCTGCCGCGCGGCCGTGCCCAGGCGGGCAGCGGCATGTGCTCGTAATAGGCCTGGTATGCGGCCGCGCGGCGGGATAGAAAAGCGTCGCGCGGATCGCCATCCTGCGAGCGGTCGTTCGCATAATCGTTGTCGACCTCGTGGTCGTCCCACGTCACGAGCCACGGGAAAGCCGCGTGCGCCGCCTGCAGGTTCTCGTCGCTCTTGTAGAGCGCGTAGCGGCCGCGGTACTCGTCGAGCGTGTAAGGCTCTTCGGTCGCGTGCGCGCGCACATGGTTGCGCCCCCACGACGACTCGTAGATGTAATCGCCGAGGTGGACGACGAGATCGAGGTCTTCGCGCGCCATGTGGCGGTAGGCCGTGTAATAGCCCTGTTCGTATTGCTGGCAGGACGCGAAGGCGAAGCGCAGGCGTGAGGCGGCGGCGTCGCTGCGCGGCGCCGTGCGCGTCCTGCCGACGGGGCTCACCGCGCCGCCGGATTGGAATCGGTACCAGTACGGCCGCTCCGGCTCGAGCCCCTTCACGTCGACGTGGACCGAGTGCGCCCATTCCGGCGACGCGTTGGCGGTTCCCTGCGCCGCGATCGAGCGAAAGCCTTCGTCCCCGGCGACTTCCCACTGCACCTGCGCGGGCGAGCCCGGCATGCCGCCCCCCGCGAACGGTCGAGGCGCAAGGCGCGTCCACAGCGTCATGCCGGATGCGTGCGGATAACCCGAGGCGATGCCAAGCGTGAACGGGTTATCCGCGAAGCGCGCTTGAGCGAGCGCGCGCGTGACCGGCGCGAGCGCGGCAGCGGCGCCGAATGCGGCTGCGCCTTGCAGGAATCGGCGGCGGGTGATCATCGTAGGACTATAACGTCGCAACGCCTGCATCGCTGACAGCACCCGTTACCGGTCCGGTATCATGCCTTTCGCATGATCCCGCTCAACATCATCGGCGCCGGACGCGTCGGCCGCACGCTCGCCGCGTTGTGGAAGGAGAAGCACGCTTTCACCGTGCAGGACGTCGCCGACGGAACGCCGGCCGGCGCGCAATCGGCGGTCGCTTTCATCGGCGAGGGTCGGGCGGTCGGCGCCATCGGCGAGATGCGACCCGCGCGCGTGTGGATGATCTCCACGCCCGACCGGGCGATCGCCGGTGCGGGCGAGACGCTCGCTGCCGCGGGTCTGCTGCGCCCCGGCGATATCGTTTTCCATTGCAGCGGGTCGGCGTCGTCTTCCGAGCTCGCGGCCGCCGCGGCGTCGGGCGCGCGCGTGGCGAGCGTTCATCCGCTCAAGACCTTCGCTGATGCGCGCGACGCGGTGCGGACCTTCACCGGGACGTATTGCGCGGCCGAAGGCGACGAGGACGCGCTCTCAGTGCTCGCGCCCGCATTCGAGCGCATCGGCGGTCGCGTCGCGCGTATCGACCCGCAGGCGAAGACCCTCTATCACGCCGCGAGCGTCATCGTCTGCAACGACCTCGCGGCGCTCATCGAGGCGGGCCTGCGCTGTTACGAGAGGGCGGGCCTCGACCGGCAGACTGCGGTCAGCATGATCGAGCCGCTCGTGCGCGAGACGCTGGACAACGTGCTCAAGCTCGGGCCTGCGCGCGCGCTTACCGGCCCGGTGGCACGCGGCGATGCCGATGTCGTGAGGCGGCATCTCGAGGCGCTCGATGCCTCCGACCCGCGCATCGCGGCCATATATCGCGACCTGGGGGCTGTAACGGCGGAGCTCGCGGTGGCGCTCGGCGAGGCGGATTCCAGCGCGCTGCGGCGAATACGGCGGCTTCTCGATCGCCCCGCATAGTGTCCGTCGGACATTGACGCTCCGCGATCAAGGCTCGACCGCCACTTCGTACACCTCCGGCTCCGGCGTGGTACCGCTGACCACTTGCGTGCCCGCCGCCCTCAGCCTCTGGGACGCCGCTTCGGTAGCCTGCAGGTTCGCTTCCGTGTCCCACAGCGTAATCCCCATCACCTTCCCGCTCTTCCTGTTCACCAGCAGGTAGGCGCCCTTGAAGCCTGCGACGTCCCTGTAGCCGGCCGCGACGACCTCGCGGAAATGCCTGATGCCGTCGTCCACCTTCTCCGGTGTGCCATCGGTTGTTCTGACTCGGGCAAACATCTATTTCCTCCTTTCGAATGCGAACGTCAGACAGCCTCTGCAACAGGAGTCCACACCCGCTCGCGCCTCGCCTGCCTTTGCTCAACGGACTCTTCGTCGTACGAAACGGCCTCCGGCGCAGGAGCATCCAGAGGTCCCCGAATCGTATTGATGTTGACGGTAGCGAATTGCCCGCGGCTCGAAGAGATCAATGCCGCTACGTATACACCGCAGTCGCGACAGAGAAGGAAGTCCGTCGATCCCGTTCCGAAGCGATAACGCTTCAGCTTCGACGCGTCGGGAATCCGAAACGTTACCGATCCGTCTGGATCCGTAGTGGTGCGCACGCCATGCCCACGGCAAAAGCTGCACTGACAGGCCCGCACGGCCCATTGCGCAGGCTCGCGCGATGTGCGCAGGGTGAAGCCGACCGCGCCGCAATGGCAGCGGCCTTCGAAGACGTGCAACGTCGCTGACACACTATTCTCCACGACGCGGCGCATGAAACCAGAATTCTATCTCCGATGTCTCCACATCGAAACGCGCTGCGTGCGTTGCTTTGGCGGGGACGTGATACCAGTTGCCCGCGCGGTGGCGGGTCTCTTTGCCGTCGAGCGTCAGAATGAGCTCGCCCTGGGTGATGACGCCCACGTTCTCGGTATCGTGGCTGTGCGGCGGTATGACGGTGCCCGCGGGGTATGAGGCGAACAGAACGTCGCAATTCTTTGCCTCCAGCTTG
>CAZULX010000227.1:0-3414 GCA_964621335.1 uncultured Streptomycetaceae bacterium | reverse complement strand
ATGACCGGCAACCCGGTGTCGCGAAGCGTGGTGCCTTCGGTGCCGCCGCTGCGCTCGTAAAGCTCGACCTGTTCACGCACCCAATCCCTGGGGCTGGGAATGTACGTTGGCACGCTAACGAACCTCTGGCGGACGGTTGCGTCTGACCGCCTCCGGGTTGGTCGAATTCATGAATTCCCCGGGAACGGCTCCGGACTCGATTTTCGAATTGGTCTTCGACTTCTGCTTCTCCAGCTCGGCGAGCTCGTAAAACGGCATGACAGTCTCCTGTGGTCACTCGATGGGAATGAAAAGGCTGTGGCGCATCTGGCCGAGCCCCTGTGACAGGTGGCCCTTGCCGGTCGTGTCCTCGACGAGGATCACCTCGCCGGGGCCGATGATACGGCTCTCCCCGTCGCTCGCCGTGAGCTTCACGCCGGCGTCGAGGTTCACGATGTATTGACGGCGCGGCGCCGGGTGCCAGTCGAGGTCGTACTCGGCCACGGTCTCGCGGAAAATGATCCCGTTGGCAGGCAGGCGTTTCGAGAGCTTGCTGCCGCGTCGCTCCTCGGCCCATTCGATTTCGATGTCGCGGAAGTGCGACTGGCCGTTCGCGTCGGTGTACAGATTATGAATACGCATGCATTCTCCCTGCGGGTTGGATCGATGATTATCTACGTTCCATGCATAGCAATCTGGATCAAGGAAAGACCTGCGCCCAGCCCTACTTCATCGGGGAAAAGGCGGTGGGGCGCAGGATCGTGGTGGTTACCTGCTCGACGATGGGGCCGTTCTTTTCACTGTCGGCAAATACGCGGGCGCGGTCGGGGTCCTTGGCGAACGTCTCGAACCTGGTCACGCGTTCGTTCAGACTCTCCCACGCCAGCATGTAGACAAGCTGGTGATCGTTCCCGCCCACGCGATTCAGCCAGTAGCCCACCTGGCGGAAACCGTGCTTCTTGAAGGCCTCGCAGGTGAAACCGCCGAAGCGGTCGGTGATGTTGGTGATCTTCCCCGGCATCGCCTGGTATTCGCGCAGCTCGAAGAAGTAGGGGTTGCGGGTTGAGGCGTCCGGTCCGTAAGCCTCCCCTTTGTCCAGTTGCGAGTACGAGGTCGGTTCCATGAGCTGGTTGTATACCCGCTTCACCAGCGGGCCGTCCTTCTCGGTCTCCGCCCACTTCCTGGCGCGCTCGGGATCGGCCCGCCATACGGCGTTCTTCTTCGTACGCTCCTCGTAGCTCTCCCACGCCCAGATATAAACCAGCTGGTTACTCTTTTCGCCCAACAGCGGCGTCCAGAAGCCGATCAGGCGAAAGCCGTGGTCCTTCCATTTGTGGACGGTGAAACTGCCAAAGCGGTCGATCAGCGCCGGCAGCTTCCCGGCGGCCACATCATAGCGACGCAGTTCGTAGAGCATGACGTACCTCGGTTGGGGTGATTAGGTCACTCGTGACGCGTGCCTTCACTTGGCGCGAAGGCCGGCAGAGAAACCTCAGAACTCGATCATCTCGAAGTCGGCCTTCTTGGCCGAGCAGTCGGGGCAACCCCAGTTTTCCGGCACGTCCGCCCAGCGCGTTCCGGGTGCGATTCCGTCTTCGGGAAGCCCTGCCGCCTCGTCGTAGACGAACGCGCACAGGATGCACTGCCACGTCTTGAACTCGACGTCGTCATTGGCCGCAGAAATCCTGGCATCGTCCGGTTTGCCGCCGCCGGGGACCGGGAAATTGAGGATGAGGCCTTCCATCCCCTCCGGGCCCGCGACGAGCTCGAACGGGCCTTCGTTCCTGCCCACCCAGATGATCGTCAGGTCTTGCTTGAGCTCGCCGTCATGCACGATCCCGCCCTTCATCACCAGGATGTACTGGCCATCGCCCTTCGACGGATCGGGCGCATACCCCTTCGCGCCGGCGTTCACCTTCACCGAGAAGCCCGCGAGGCCGTCGTGCCCTTTCAAACCGTCCAGGGCTTTCATCGCCACACCGCGCTCGCCGGGGGCGATGTCGAAGTCGGGGACTGCGGTGATCTGCCAGGGCGTGCGGCTCACCACCTTGTCCAGCACCTCCCGGCTCTCGGGAAGGTATTGCGCGCCGGGATCGCGGTGCGCACGCAGTGTGATGAAACCCAGGCCCTTATCGCTGTACGAGATCGGACCGTACGGCGTGTATGCGCGCGAGAAATGCACGGCGCCGGGGCCGACGGGATGCTTGCCCATCGCGCCGGAGCCGTTGTACATCACCTGGAACTGGTCCACCTGGTGGAAATGCGTGCGCAACACGCGATGGGCCGAGCCTTCGGCGAGGAAGGCCATGGGGGTGTCTACGCTCTTGTCTTCCGGGCGCTGGATGAAATCGGTGCGCCAGGCGAAATGCCCATTCGGCAGATCGCGCTGGATGCGGGGGTTTTCCACTTCGTCGTAAGCTTTGACCAACGGCATTCGAATTCTCTGTGTCGTATCGGCTGTATTGTATTGCGCTTCAGCCCCTCGGGCTCTCGCGGTCGATGCACCGGCAGGCAGTCACACTCCCGAGTTGGAGAGCCCGCCGTTGATATGCAGCGTCTGCCCCGTCATGTACGCGCCGCCTGGACCGCAGAGCGTACGCACCACGCCGGCGATCTCGAACGGCGTGCCCCGGCGGCCGAGCGGAATATCGCGCCTCGGCGTCTCCTTTCCCGGGGCGCGCGAGGTTTCGATCTGACCGGGTGATATGCAATTCACGCGAATGCCGAACTCCGCCAGGTCCTGCGCGAGGGCTTTGGTCAGCCCGACGATCCCGTGTTTGGAAGCCGCGACATGTGCGCGGTCCTTGAGGCCCAGCAATGCAGTGACACCGGCGAACGTGACGATACGCCCGTCGCCGGCTTTCTTGAGCGCGGGCAGACAGGCCTTGGTGAAGACGAATGCGCTGTCGAGATTGGTGGAAAGAATGCGGCGCCAGTCCTCGAAGCCGATCTCGTCGAAATGGACGTGCTCGCGAATCGCGGCATTGAGCACGAGGATGTCGAGGCGACCGAAACGCTTCAACACCGCATCGACCATCGCTTGCACCTGGGCGGGGTCCGCGACGTCGGCGACATAGGCCTCGCCATCCGTGCCGAGCGCCTTGATCCTATCGACGACGCCCCGCGCCTGCTCGACATTCGAGCGCGTGTTCACCGCCACTTTGGCGCCGCCGGAGGCGAGAGACAGCGCGATCGCGCGTCCGATATTGCGTGCTGCGCCGGTGACGAGCGCCACTTTGCCGGCGAACTCATCGCCTTTGTGCATGCCGGTTTCAGTCATGGTCTGGGTGCTCCGGGTTGGTTTGTTCGATTCATAATATCCTATGTCCATGAAACTTTTCTCGGTCGAAGGCAATACGCAGAGGCTCGACGGCGGCGCCATGTTCGGCAATTGCCCGAAGGCGGTATGGCAGAAGTGGGCGACCCCGGACGAGA
>CAZULX010000226.1:0-5703 GCA_964621335.1 uncultured Streptomycetaceae bacterium | reverse complement strand
TTTCTCGCCGCCGCGCTCGATGTCCTTGCCTGCGCCGGCCATCGTGTTGCAGGCGGAGGCGAAAAATGCGACGAGCAGTAAGGCCGTAAGGGTGCGAAACATGAGTCTCTCCTTTTTCAAGATGTTGGGATAACGCCCTTGCCTCATAGCAATGGCTGTGCCGCGTATCTGTTTCCGGTATGCCGTTTGCAGACAGGCGCCTGTCACGCAGGCCGGAAGGAGATGCAAATGACGCTCACCGCTTTGCTCGTTATCCTGCTCGTGGCCGTGCTGATCGGCGCGTTACCGGTCTATTCGTACAGCCGTGACTGGGGATACTTCCCCAGCGGGTCGCTGGCAGTCATCGTCGCGGTGGTGGCGGTGATGCTGCTGATGTAGCAATGGATTCTGGATCGCGTCCGCTCCGCGGACTGGCCCAGAATGACGACGCTTGATCCCGGGAATCGGCAGGACAGCGCACTCCATCGGCTACAATCGCCGCTTTTCCCCTGCGGTTTATCGTCATGCGCGCAATGGTCACGGGCGGCGCGGGTTTCATCGGATCGCACAGCGTCGAGGCGCTGCTCGCCAACGGTGCCCACGTCGTCGTGCTGGACAACCTGTCGTCCGGCAGGCGCGAAAACCTTCCGAATCACGACCGCCTCACGTTGATCGAAGGCGACATCCGGGATCGCGCGGCCGTCGCTGCGGCAATCAAAGGCTGCACCCACGTGCTCAACCTCGCGGCGCTGGTATCGGTGCGCTTGTCGATCGAGGATCCCCCTGCGTCGGCGCAACACAACGTCCTCGGATTCGTGAACGTGCTCGACTGCGCACGCCACGAAGGCGTCAAACGCGTCGTCTACGCTTCGAGCGCCTCGGCGTATGGCGACCCGGCGGAGCTGCCGCTGACCGAGATGAGCCCTACGGTGCCGCTCTCGCCCTACGGTCTCGACAAGCTCGTGAACGAGGAGCAGGCCGCGCTTTTCGGGCGGCTTTTCGGAGCGAGCACGATGGGGCTGCGGTATTTCAACGCGTATGGGCCCCGGCAGGACCCGGCGTCGCCCTACGCGGGGGTCATCAGCCGCTTCGCGGCGGCGATCCGGTCGGATGCGCCGCTCACCGTCTTCGGCGATGGAAAACAGACCCGGGATTTCATATTCGTCAAAGACATAGCGCAAACGAATCTGGCGGCGCTGCACAGCCGCGAGAACGGCATCTGCAACGTGGGCACCGGGCGCAGCGTCACGCTGCTGGAGCTCATAGATGCGCTCGCGCAGTGCATCGGCCGCGCACCCCGCGTTCGCCACGCCGAGCCACAGGTCGGCGATATCAGGCATTCGGCGGTGACGCCGGCCCGCATGAGGAAGTGGTTCCCGGAAGTCGAGCCGGTTGCGCTCGGCGCGGGGCTACCCTCGCTCTTCTCGCGCGATTAAAGAACGGCGCCGTGCGGGCGCCGTGTCCCTACCACCAGCGGCGGTGCCAGGAGCCTTCGCGCTCGCTCGAGCCGCCGAGCATGAGCCCCGCAACGAGCCCCACGATGGCGCCTACGCTCGCGGCGTAGATCACCGACTGAAAAGGCCTTTCCTGGATGTACCCTTCGGCCCCGTGCACCGCCTGGGTGGAGCGCTCCTGTAACGCCGCATAGGCGGCTGACAAGCGGTTGCGCGAAGCCTCCATGGCGTCCTGTATCGAGCCGCCGGGATTGCCGATTGCGCTCTGGTCGCGCTCGCCTCCCGACACCTGGCCGGATGAGTAATTGGTTTCGACTGACATAGGATCTCCTTGTTGTGGGTGCCGTGGTTCGAGCATGGCACTTAGCAGCAGGCGTGCCCGGGCGGCGCCCGCGCGCCCGGTGCCTTCTCAGGCGTTACACTAAAGCTTTGTTGAACCGCCGCATAGTCGCATGGAGAAATACTTTCCCGCCCACGTAGCGCCGCAGAACTGCGACGGGCCCGCGCTGTGGTTCGCATTCCGCAAGTCCGAGCTTGCGGTGTGCGTGGACGCGGAGGGGCACACGCTGCCGTGCTGCCGCGACTTGCGCGAGCACGGCATCGAAGCGCTGAGGCCGCACTATCTGGGACTCTACGGCGAGAAACATTGCTACGTTGCCGAGCTGGGCGGCACCGACACCCTGCCCGAAGGCTGGCGCCTCATGGGTCTGCGCGAAGTCTTCGGAGTCGTCGAAGCGGGTCTTGCAGCGCTTTCCGGCCGCGCCTATCAGATCCTCGAATGGGACGCGACCCACCGCTACTGCGGGCGTTGCGGCGCGCCCACCGCAATGCGCAGCGACGAGCGATCGCGCGCGTGTCCCGGGTGCGGGCGCACGACCTACCCTCCCGTGTCGCCCGCGGTCATGGTGCTCATTACCGACGGCGCGCGGCGCGTGCTCCTCGCGCGCAAGGCGGGGTGGCCGCCAGGACGCTATTCGGCGATCGCCGGATTCGTCGAGCCCGGTGAGATGCTCGAAGACACGGTCGCGCGCGAAACGCTCGAGGAGATCGGCGTCGAAGTGAAGAACGTGCGCTACTTCGGCAGCCAGCCGTGGCCTTTCCCCCATTCGCTGATGATCGCCTTCACGGCCGAATACGCCGGCGGCGAGCTGCACCCCGACGGCGTCGAGATCGAGGAGGCGCGCTGGTTCGACGCCGACGATCTGCCCAAGCTTCCGCCGGGGATCAGCATTTCACGCCGACTCATCGATACCGTGAGTGCCGAGCTCGCCGGCAGGGCGCGCCCGGTTTTGGACCCGGCTCGCTAGAACCGCAACCACCAGGCCACGCAATGGAAAACCCGCTCATCGCGCTGAACGCTCTCGGCCAGCGCATCTGGCTCGACAATCTGTCCCGCACGCTGCTGCGCGAAGGCGGGCTGCAACGGCTCATGAGCGAAGATGCGCTCGCCGGCGTCACCTCCAATCCGACGATCTTCTTCAAGGCTTTCAGCGAAAGCCCGCACTATCGAGAGGAGCTCGCGCGGCTGAAGGCGGACTCGCATCTGACCCCGGAGCAGCGTTACGAGCGCCTCGCCGTTCGCGATATCCAGGACGCGTGCGATCTGCTGCACCCCCTCTACGTGCGCAGCTACGGCGAGGACGGCTATGTGAGTCTCGAAGTGTCACCGGAGCTCGCGTATGACGCGCCGCGCACCGTCGAGGCGGGGCTGCGGCTCAAAGCCGAAGTGAACCGCGCCAACCTTCTCATCAAGGTGCCCGGGACCAAGCCCGGGCTGAAAGCGATCGAGCAACTGATCGGACAGGGGTGCTCGGTCAACGTGACGCTCATGTTCTCGCTCGATCACGTGCGCGACGTTTCCAAAGCCTACATGCAGGGCATCGAGCAGTGGATCGGGCATAGCGGCGCGGACCCGCGGCCGGTGCGCTCGGTGGCGAGCCTTTTCCTGAGCCGCGTCGACACCCTCGTCGACAAGCGGCTCGAAGCGATGGGCGGCGACGCGCTGCGGCTGCGCGGCCAGGCGGGCGTTGCGCTCGCGAAGCTCGCATACGAAGAATACAAGAACGTATTCGGCGGCCCGCTCTTCGCGCCGCTCGCGGCGAAAGGCGCGCGGCCGCAGCGCCTCCTGTGGGCGAGCACCGGAACCAAGAATCCGGCCTACAGCGACGTCATGTACGTCGAGCCGCTCATCGGAGGCGACACCATCAATACGCTTCCCGATGCGACGCTCAGCGCCTTTCGCGATCACGGGCGCGCCGCGGCGACGCTCGAGCTCGATACCGACAAGGCGCGCGAGACCTTCGCCGGGCTCGGCAGGCTCGGCATCCTCATGGGGGAGGTCGGCAACGAGCTGCAAGCCGAAGGCGTGAAGCTCTTCCAGAAATCGTTCGACGATCTGCTGGGGTTGATGGCGTAACGCAGCAAGGCTGTCGTTGCGAGGCACACCGTGACGAAGCAAACCCGGGCATCCCCGAGATCGCCACGGCGCGCTTGCCCGCGCCTCGCGATGACAACTCTTCAGCTTCACACGCAGGGCAGCCAGGAGGTCAGAAGGTCGGTGACGATCGCGCCTCTGCGCACGGCGACGTCTCCGATCGTGTGATCGAGAACGCCCGGGGCGTCGATGCGCACGCTGATGCGATCGCCTGTGACGGCGGTGACCGTGCCGCGAACGATCTCCCGCGTCGCAATGCCGACTTCCAGCTCGCGGCACACTTTCGCCCCCACGATCCCGACGGCCGCCGCGCGTTCCGCATAAGCGCGGCCGCGCGCCACCATGCCTTTGCTGGGTGCGCCGGTGTAGCGATCGTCGATCCACGGCCCGGCAATCCTGTCGCCGTTCGGCCATTCGTACACGCCATAGCCGTTGCGGCGGTCGTCGCGATAACCGCCGGTGTAGCGCTGTCCCGCCCAATCCGAGCGCCGGCCCCACACGTACATCCCGGTGCCTTCGCGCCGGTCTTCCACGAAGTCGCCTTCGTAGCGATCGCCGTTGGGCCACGTCTTCACACCTTTGCCGTGCTTGCGCCCGGCGCGGAATTCACCCCGATACTGCGCGCTTCCGCGCGCTTCGCCCTCGCCTTCCGCCCAGCCACCGCTGCAGCCGCCGGTGTAGGCGCCCTGAAGCTCCGGGTCGTGCACCTTGCACGCCGGGTCTCCCTGCGCGTATGCGCCGCCTGTCAGCGTCCCTGCGAGCAGCAACAGTACGACCTGTAGCACGAGCAACGTTTGGCGCGCGTCACTCGTCACACGTCACCCGTCACGGTTTTTACCAGCCCCATTTCAACCCCAGGCTCGAGCCATCGAAGTAGACGTGAGGCTCGCCTTTCGCCTGATCGCGCCCCGACTGCCAGAAGAGGCGCCCGAGGCCATAGCCGATGAGGCTGCTCGCGACGGTGTCGGAGACCCAGTGCTCGCGGCTGCCGATGCGCGAGAGGTTCGTAAGCGCGGCCACGCCATAGAGCCACGGCATCTCGTACTCGAGCGCGAAAGGCGTTGCGAGCGCCCACGCGACCGTCGTATGGCGCGATGGAAACGACGCGTAGGTGTCGTCCCGCGTAAGCCAGTTGAATTCCTTCTTGCCGAGGCCGCTCGTGGGCCGCGCGCGGCCGACCACGTACTTGAGCCCCGTCGCCACCGCGAACGCCGTCGCCCCGGCTTCCACCGCAGCGTAACCCGTTCGCGAGCGCCGTGGGTCGCTGCCGTCGAGCGCGAGCGCGCCCGCGGCGGCGAAGCCGACCCAGGGAATGGCGTTGCCGATTCGCACGCCGTTCGTCACCCAGCTGCTTGCCGCATGGTCCTGCGCGTAGCGGTGCGCGCGGTTGTCGAAGAGACTCGCCGTGAGCACCGCGCCGGCGCCGACCGCGACGGCCCCGAGCCAGTCGGTTTTCGTCGCCGCGATGCCTGCGCCGATGAAGTCGTTGGCAATGCGGCCAGCGGAGAGCGTGTCCGGAACCAGCGCCGACAGCACGCTGGGGTTCGCTACCGGATCAAGATCATCGAGCTTCTCGAACGGGTCTCTCACCGGCGCAGCCGGACTCAACCACTCCACTTTCACGAACGGCTTGAGCTCGGCGATCCCGATCTCGCCGTCGAAATAACGCCGCAGCCGATCGAGCTCGAAGAACTCGTAACGCACCTGCGGCGTGACGCCGTCGACCAGCGTGACTTCAATCCCGCGCGCTTCCAGCGGTGCCTGCAGGAGCGCGGTGCGCGCCGCGCGCCCCGCCGCACGGCCGATGGGCCGCAGGCTGTCGGTGGAGGCGGTGAC